>DATEKX010000239.1:0-6153 GCA_035277165.1 Blastocatellia bacterium
CCATATCAATCAACCCTCCCTTTGCCGTGACAGGCTCTATCGGGCGACGAGCAAGTGCCCGGCTCCGCAAGCCCGCCGTCGGGGCCGACGCATGTCTGAGTGTAAACGCACCAGTAATGGTCGCTACTCGTCTTTGGCACGGTCGGGTCGTGCGCGACTTGAATGAACATCCCTTTCCATTGAAGGCAATGGCAGAGACTAGGGTGATGGATGTTGAATCGTTCGGCTTCTGAAATCATTTGGCACCTCCTCGCGCAGCCTCCAGTATCGCGCGCTTGACGGCGACTCGCGCAAGCTGAATCTTGTAGCCGTTATCGCTCAAGGCTTTTGCTTTACTTACGGCAGCGTCGCCCGCAGCCTTTGCAGTCTCTTCGGTTATTGCTTTACCGACGAGCGCGGCCTCTGCTTCTGTTGATCGCCACGGCACAGGCGCAACGTGTCCCATCACTACGCGGGCCGTATTAACCTTATCGCCGTTCATTTTCAATACCACCGACGCAAACGCTAAAGGCCAATCCATCGCTTCTTTCTGTCGAATCTCATACATCGCGCCTTTAGCTCCGCCCGTCATCGGAGGAATCAATATTTCCGTCACGATTTCGCCCGGCTTCAGGTCGTGCTCGCGTTCGCCGTCCGCCTGTGGGATGCGAAAGAACTTGTCTATTGGCACATCGCGTTTACCGCCGGGGCCAAAGATTCGCAAGGTTGCGCCTAAAGCAACAAACACAGGAGCCAGCGTCGAAGGGCTGACAAAGTAGGCAGGCCCGTTGTTGCCCAGTATCGCGTGATAGCGATTTTCGCCTGTTGGCACAAGAGGCTCGCCTCTTTCATCTTTGGCGAGCAGACCAAAGCCTGTGCGGTAATACCAGCAGCGCGGGCGCTGGCACATATTACCGCCAATCGTGCCCATGTTTCTGATCTGAGGCCCCGCAATCTCGTTGGCGGCTTTAGCGATCATCGGATATTTCGCTCGAACCTGCGGGTCGTCTGCCAGTTCTTGAATCGTTGTTAAGGCTCCGACTCGCAGGCCGTCTTTCGAGGTGAACTTTATCCCTCGCAATTCCGCAATCTCTTTTATATTCACTAATCGCTTGGGCGCGACGATGTCATCTTTCATCAAGGCAAGCAGGTCTGTCCCGCCCGCAATCACGTCTGCGTCGTCCCAGGATTTCCCCAACAGGCTGACGGCCTGTTCTTTGGTTGCAGCGCTGGCATATTCAAATGCTCGCATAATTACTTGCCTCCTTTCGCTTTCGATTCCAGAGCGGCCAAAACTCTGTCAGGCGTTAGCGGCAAGGTCGGCACGCGAACTCCAATAGCGTTAGCAACGGCATTGGAGATTACAGCGCCCGGCGAAACAACAGGAGGCTCGCCAAGCCCTATCACGCCTCGCTCGTCGTAGCCTTTGCCCGTCATCATGTGAACTACAAGCTCGCCGATGTCGCCGATGCCTGCAAGTTTGTAGAACTCCATGTTCGGATTGAGCATTCGCCCCGTCTTCGCATCCATGACCTTCTCTTCGTAGAGCGCAAAGCAGACGCCCATTATCAACGCGCCATAGACCTGGCTCTCGGCAGTCTTCAGGTCAATGACTAAGCCGCAGTCTTGAATGGCCACAATCTTGTTTATCTTGACGACGCCCGTTTCAACGTCAACCGATACATCGGCCATCTGGACTCCGCCGACGCCACTGTTAGTAAGACTGCCCGGCCCCGGATTTTTGCCTCTGACTGTAAGCGGCATCACGCCAAGTTTCGAGCATGCTTGCGCCCAGGTCAGACTGCGATTGGGTGTGCCCTTGACTTGAATCTTACCGCCGACGGCTTCCAGTTCTTCCGGTTTTGCTTCGAGCGCAGGCGCGACCTTCTCAAAAAGTTGATCGAGCGCATCGAGCGCGGCGCGGCGAGTCGCTGCGCTGACGCCGCCAATGGTTGTGCTTCCGCCCGATTGGCCGGAGGTGGGATAGCGACTGTCGCCTATCAACAGCTTGATCGCGTTGAGCGGCAGGCCGAGCGTGTCGGCTGCGACGATCATCAGCGTCGTGCGAGTCCCTGTCCCGATGTCTTGCGTCCCCATCTTCAACTCGACCGAGCCATCAGGCGAAATTGTGAGGTCGCAATTTGACGGGTGGCCGCCGCCGCCCCAGGTGTGAAGCGAAAGACCAAGCCCTCGCTTTATGTAACCCGACGTTTTATCGCCGCGCGGGTGCCAGTTCTTTTTCCAGCCAATCATGTCAGCCGCGATTTGAAATTCATCGCGATAGATTTGCGCGCGAGCGCCTGTCATTTCGATATTCTTCAAAAAGAATTCGAGCGGGTCCATGTTGATCGCAGCCGCCGCGTCTTCGAGCGCAGGCATCGTGATCGAACAGCCTTGCGGATGACCGGGCGCGCGCCACGCTCTCTGGCTGCCGACGTGATTGACAACGGCTGTGTGCTGTTTGCGCTGGTTCGGTATGTTGAATACGTAAGGCAATGGAGGTGAACCGCCTCCGCCCAATCCGCCTGTCGCCCAAGATTCCGATTGCCACGCGACAAGAGTCCCGTCCTTCTTCACACCGACTTTGACGCGAGCGTAAGCAGACGGGCGCGCGCCCGCAACCATCAATTCATAGTTGCGCTCGTTAAACATTTTGACAGCCTTGCCACCGGCTTTCTTGGACAACCTCGCGGCGGCTATGTCCCATTCATCCGGCCCGAACTTGCTGCCGAATCCTCCGCCGACGTGATCCTGCTTGACCCGCACGCTGCTGGCGGGAATTTCAAGCGGCGTGGCTATGCCTGCTACTGAACCGCTGACGGCCTGAGTTGACAGATGAGCCAGCACGCTCTGCCCGTTGTTCTCCCATTCCATGACGGAGCCGTGCGATTCGAGGCAGCAGTGAGTTATCATCTGCATTCCGTAAACGTCTTCGATAATCGTATCGGCTTCGGCGAACGCCTTGTCGGGCTCACCCTGCGTATTCTCGTTCGCGGGCTTGGTGTAGCCTGCGGCGGCTTTCAGGTCTTCATAAGTGACATGATGAGGAAGCACTTCGTATTTGACCTTGATTGCGTGCATAGCGTCTTCGGCAGTCGGCTCGTCAACGGCTGCCAGAGCCACGACCGAAGCGCCTGCCCAGAACAATTCCGCTCCAACATCCTGCATAATATGCACAGCTTTCACGCCGGGCATTTTTTCAGCCGCGCTCGTATCGATGCTTACAATCTTCGCGTGCGCGTGCGGGCAGCGAACTATTTTGCCGAACAGCATTCCCGGACGGTTGATGTCATAAGAATATTTGGCTCGGCCTGACACCTTGTGAGGGCCGTCAACGCGTGAGATGCGTTTGCCGATGAGCGTGCGTTTATCTGCTTCGGGCCATTTGTACTCAGCCATTTTTCCGCCCTCCTTTTTGCGCAGTCGCCGCCTGCATCACTGCCGCGCGAACGCCTACGTAGGTTCCGCAGCGGCACAGATTGCCGCCGAGTCCCTGCTTCACCTGCTCTGGCGTTGGGTTTGGATTTTTGTCGAGAAAGGCTTTGCAGGCTACGACAAAACCCGGCGTGCAGAAGCCGCACTGTTGCGCGTCGTTGTCTATGAACGCCTGTTGAACGGGATGAAGATTTTCGCCTTGCATCAAGCCTTCAACGGTCGTGATCTGTTTGCCTTGCGCCTCGATGGCAAGCATCGAGCAGGAATAAACAGGCTTACCGTCAATTATCATAGTGCAAGCGCCGCAGGTCGCGCGGTCGCACACGCGCTTGGCTCCGGTTATGTCCAACTCGTTGCGAAGCGCTTCGAGCAACGTGACGCGCGGCTCGACCTCAGTCGCATATTTCTTGCCATTGATCATAAGCGAGATCGGAGCTTTGCCGGGTCCGAATACTTTGACCTCAGCGCCCGCCGCTTTGATCACTTTCGGCCCGACAACCAGCGGAACCGCCAGTGATATGCCTGATACCTTTAAGAAGTTACGTCGAGACAGGCCCTCGCCTCTGTCTACGATCTTATCGTCATCATCACGCATCTGTGACCTCCTAATCCAAAACTCATGTAGGTGTTTCCCTAAACTCTAATTCATTGCCGCAACAGGGACACGGGCCTGGAGCATAAGCCGTGATGTTGCATATCTCGCAAAAGTAATAGAGGCTGTACAGTTTTCCTTCTTTGACGGATTGCACGCGAATTATTTCAAGCTGGCTTTTAGAGTCGAGCCTCGCCGTCACTTGAAGCTCGCGCTGGCGAACTCTCCCGTCTGTGAATATGGCTGTGCTTGTATCCGTTGGCGCGAAATTATGAAGCTTTGCGTTTCTATCAACGAGCGCGAAATGCGCAGACTGGTCGTTGCAGCCAAACAACGATTCGTTTGGGCGGCCTGAAGCGTCCAGGCAGACGGCGCGGCCTTGAATCACTGTCAGTCTGTATTTGTCAGTTGTTTCGGACTGGCGCCGAGCGGCCAGAGATGAAATTGGCATCGCTAGAAGTAATGCCGTCAGGAGCGGAGTTAGAAACCAGTTCATTTGATGATGCTCGAACTCCGATTAAATCGGCTTCCCATCGCAACAAGGAAATCTCCACTTGAAAGCTCATTTGATCGGCTCAGATTTTCCTTGCAAATTAAGTGGATTGCTTAGGTGGCTACCTTATCACAGGCAAACAGGTTCGAGCAATGGCCGATTAGAGTTCAAGCCATGAGCAAATTATATATTGCAATTTTTTACAAGGCTATAACGGGCGCAAAATTACATTGTCTATCCTTCTCTGGATTAGTCCAGAGAGGAATTGATCGCGTTTTGTTCTTCACTGGCAACGCTGCTCACTTCGACCGCAGGCACACGAGCGCAAGCCGGGCCGCGCAGGTGGTCGCTGTCGCGTGTGATTATGTTGGACACGAAGCCCATCGCCAGAGCTTCTTCCGCATTGAAGTAATGATCCGACAGGTCTGTGAAGAACATCTCCTGGGCCTGCTCGCGTGAAAGACTGGTGTCGCGCGTGTAGACGTTGAGCAACTGTTTTACGGTGCGTTCAAGCTGGTCTACACGGTCTTTGAGGAATGCGCGCGGGCCGTCGCTTTTCCAGCTTATGTCGTGCGACATGAACTCCGTGTTCGGATAGCTTGCCCGGCTGGAACTAGGCGCGGACAGCAAAACAGTGATGGCCGACGAGTGAACTTTGCCCAGCCCCACTGTGTAAACTTCGCACGGCGCATTTTGCAGCACGTCGTAAATGGCAAGCGCGTCTGTTACGCTGCCGCCACAGGAGTTGATGAAAACTGTGACTGGTTCTTCGCTTTCCTCGAACAATTCGTGCAACTGCGCGATGAACTTTTCAGCGCGCTCATTGTTGATTTCGCCAAAAAGATAGACCTTTCTCATAATAGTCGAAGATTTAAGCTCTTCGCTCCTTTCGTTGCTGTGTCAAACAATCGGCTTTTCAACCGAATCATCTGCTCTGCAGCGATTTCAAAATAAAACCTGATTTCGTAAAGGGCTTTCTCAGCAATCACCGGATCAGGGGCCAGCCAATCCGATCATCTTTATGAGATGACCGCATATTAAATCAAAGTTCATTATTTATTCAATCAAAATATTTTGAGGCAGGTGCCGAAGGCTGGTTTATGCCTGTCGCAAGCTTTGATGAGCGGGCTGGCTGTGCGAGTTTACCGGTCGGCTCGGAGGAAGCAGGCGAAAACTTATTTCTCCATATTATCGGAGGCCATCACTTTGATCTTTTCCAGGCAGACGGCTACGAACTTGTATTCATAAGCTCCGAGATGTCCATATCTGCCTGGGCCATAAAGTCTGCCTACAACTGTGACATCGGCTTCCCTGTCTTGTTTGCCGGGAGCGTTCCGATTCTCTTTTGATTGGAGACACGCCTCGTTATCGTCTACGAACTCAAGCCATGCTTTGGGTTGTTTGAGGCATTCCTGATCTTGCAAAAGAGAGGTTTCAAACCCGAACTGCCAGGATGCTTTGACGCGAACCAGCTTGCCATCATAACGGCTGTGGGATTTTAGAAGATCGCAATATGAAAGCGAAGAAATCGATTTCTTATCCGATGCATCACTGCGATTTGTGTTGTCCGGTTGAACAGGCTCTCTTACGGAATGCAGACAGTTAGCGAACGAAAACAGCAAAAACGTTACTGAAATAAGTTTGATCATGAAGC
>DATEKX010000240.1:0-3829 GCA_035277165.1 Blastocatellia bacterium
ATGTAAGTCCTGATTCCGGGCCTGACTAATTTCAAAAGACCGAGCAGAACACTCAGATAACTCAGCGCTGCCGTGCTTGAAACGGCTGCCAGTCGTTTTACATATGATTTCAATACGACCTTGAGCTTTACGTTTGCTGTAAGTATCGAGCGTTTCTCTTTAATCACCAGCGCGCACGCGGCTGTGCTCAATTTAGTAGCGAATAACACCATCAGAAAAAGAAACGCTCCAAACACGAGCGAAGCCGGTTGCGATTTGGACAAGATCGAATCAAGCCCCACGCTCAATGCCATCGAGATGACGGCGAAAGGTAGATAGACGAACAGCGACAGGAGAAAAAACTCGCGCTGCGATGTGTAGTAATAAGATTTTGCCTGTCGCACGATTTCAGTCTCGCCCTCAGCCGTAGCGCGCACAGCGCTTGCGAAGGCTTCAGCCGTTCGAGGGCGATCTTCAGGCTTTTTCGCAAGCGCGCTCATCACCTGCGCCGCGAGCGACACAGGAATGTCACCGCGCTTGTCTTTCAGCGAAGGCGGCGGCTCGTCGCAATGCTTTGTGATCAGTTCGGTCATCTGGCCTGAAAACGGCGTTGCGCCTGCAAGCATCTGGTAGACGATTACGCCGAGACTGTAAATGTCCGAGCGCGGGTCAAGCGACTCGCTGCGACATTGCTCCGGCGACATATAAAGCGGCGTGCCGAGGACTGAACCAACGCGGGTGATGTCTGATGCCGAAGATGCCGTGAGGCTCAATCCGCTCGTCGTTTCCGAACGAGACGAGTTGCTGCTCTTGCTTGTGAAAGAGTCAGGCTGGATGCGCGTCGCTCCGTCTTCGTCTGAAGCATCGGGTTGAATTTGCGTGGCAGCTTCAAGGTTCGTAGCCGTATCGTGATCGAATATGCGCGTCTGATCTTCCTGCACCGTTGTTGCAGTTTGAATTTGAGTAGCCGCTTCAATTTCAATCTCTGACTCTGCGGGTGATTGAATCCGAGTTTGTGCTTCGAGTTTCGTCTCTTGCTCGTGATGCGGTTGAGTCGTAGCGACCCGGCGGACAGTGTTCGCTTTATTGTTCGAGATAGTCGTGTCAACAACGTTTGAGCGAGCGGGGCCGCCTTCCGCCGAAGCATCTTCAGTCGCGGAAGCATCGCGGAGCTTGGCCAATCCGAAATCCAAAACCTTGACTATGTAGCCGCCGCGCCCATCTGGTTGTAGGTAGATGTTATCGGGTTTCAAGTCTCGATGAATAACGCCTTGATGGTGAGCGTTGCCAATGGCGAGGCAGATCTGCTCTACGATGTCTACGACGAGCGCAAGAGGTAACGCGCCTTTCTCTTTGATCATATCGCCGAGCGAGCATCCATCAAGGTATTCCATCACGAGATAAGCGACGCGCTGGCGGCCTACCATCGCAACCCCGAAGTCGGTCACGTTCACTACGTTCGGATGGCGCAATCGCCCTGCGGCTTCCGCTTCGCGGCGGAACCGTTCGCCGATCTCTTCGTTAGCCATGAACTGAGGCGCGATTACTTTGAGCGCGACCGGTCGTTTGGTGCCAAGATGCGTGGCGAGAAAGACCGCGCCCATTCCGCCCTGGCCGAGGCGTTTGTCGAGATGGTATTTGCCATCCAGCACTTCACCTATAAGTTTTGAAAGTCCGGCCATTGATTTCTCGCTCTCGGACGTTGACTGATGGCTGCGTCTGACAACCTGCGCGCTATTCCCATTCAATCGTTGAAGGCGGCTTGGAACTGATGTCGTAGACGACGCGATTGACGCCGCGCACTTCGCTCACTATTCGAGACGAAATGCGCTGAAGAACTTCGTAAGGCACGCGCGCCCAGTCGGCGGTCATGCCGTCGAGCGATTCGACAGCGCGAATCGCGACGGCGTTGTCGTAAGTGCGCGCGTCGCCCATCACGCCGACAGTTGATACGGGAAGCAATACTGCGAACGATTGCCATATCTTGTCGTAGAGGTCTGCGCGGCGTATCTCTTCGATAACAATCGCGTCGGCTTCTTGCAGCAAAGTTACGCGGTCGGCGCTCACTTCGCCGAGTATGCGGACTGCCAGCCCCGGGCCGGGAAACGGCTGGCGACCGATTATATCTTCGGGCAATCCAAGCTCGCGTCCGACTCTTCGCACCTCATCTTTGAACAACTCGCGCAACGGCTCGATCAGTTTCAGATCCATTTTTTCAGGCAGACCGCCGACGTTGTGATGCGATTTGATGACAGCCGATGGGCCTTTGACCGAAACCGATTCTATTACGTCCGGGTAAAGCGTGCCTTGAACAAGGAAGTCCACCTGGCCGAGCTTGCGGGCCTCTTCCTGAAAGACCTCAATGAATTCGTTGCCGATGATCTTGCGCTTGCGCTCAGGGTCTGTCACGCCTGCGAGCCGCGTCAGGAATCTCTCGCCCGCCGCAACCCCTACGACGTTGAGATCCATTTCGCGATAGGCTTCGAGCACTTCTTCAAATTCGTTTTTGCGAAGCAGTCCCGTGTCTACAAAGATGCATGTCTGACGGTCTTTGATTGCGTGCGCGACCAGCGCAGCCGCGACAGACGAATCAACTCCGCCGGAAAGTCCGCACACCGCGCGCCCATCTCCTACGCGGCGGCGAACCTCTTCAACAGTCGTTTCGATGAATGAAGCCATCGTCCAATCGCAGCGCAGGTGAGCGACATTAACGAGGAAGTTGCGAAGTATTTCTTTGCCTGCCGGAGTGTGCGCTACTTCCGGGTGAAACTGCACGCCGTAGAGTTTGCGAGCGGGGTCTTCGACCGCGCCGATGGCAGCATCGGTCGAAGCCGTGACCGTGAAGCCTTCGGGCGGGCGGCTCACATAATCGCCGTGACTCATCCAGACTTTGGTGGGCGAAGCCACGCCTGAAAGCAACAGGCTTTCAGGTTTCGATTCGAGTTCAGCATGTCCGTACTCGCGCCGCGATGAAGGCTTCACTTCGCCGCCAAGGAAGTAGGCCATCAACTGCACTCCGTAGCATATCCCTAATACAGGAACCTGCATGTCGAGAACGGCGGGGTCGGGATGCGGCGCGCCTTCTTCGTAAACGGACGAGGGGCCGCCGGAGAGTATCAGAGCGCCCGGATTTTTTTTGCGCAACTCTTCGAGTGAAGCGTTAAATGGAATGATTTCCGAGTAGACACCAAGTACGCGCACGCGCCGCGCGATCAGTTGCGTGTACTGTCCCCCGAAGTCGAGAATGAGCACTGTCTCGTGTTCATAGGTCATAACTTGAATGATGGATTATACGGAGGCTGCTTGAACAGTGTAAAGCGCGCGATCATATTCCGCAGCGTCTTTAATACATAGCGTCTATCCGCGCATACATCCATCGCAAGCAGACTATAGCTCGTGAATTGGCTGGTGCTGGTTCGGCCATTAAACGTCGCCGCTGAACTTTATCGAGGTTTAGTTCAATCACAGGCGTTGCGCGCATGAATTCTTTAAACATCAACGCAATGCCTGTGATTGAACTGGCAGGCATCACTTGGACTCTGGCTTGAAGATGTTTTTATTCTCCTGTTGAATCTTGGTGGATTTTGCAGCCAGTTCGATTGCCTCTTGTTCGATTTGATTGATGCGATCCCTGTTGTCATTGATCTTCTTCGGAATAGTTTCGGCGTCGCCGCCATCCATGATGCTCTTAACAACATCGGCTTGCTCGGCGTGCTTGCTGAATTCCCGCGATTTCAACGTCAGGTATTCTTTCAGTTGCTCTTGAAGTTTCAGTTTGCTGGCCTGGTCAAATTTCGTTGCCCCTTCGCGATACTTTGCGGCGCTTTTATCGCATGCCGCAGCCGCCTCC
>DATEKX010000241.1:0-14422 GCA_035277165.1 Blastocatellia bacterium
GATTTGTCGCCGCGAACGCGCGAGCCGATTTCAACACGCGGATGTAGTTCGATTTGCGCGCGTTCTTCCATCGCGTCCACAGGCAGCGATACGAACACGGGGCCGGTCGGCGGAGTTTGAGCTACACGGAACGCGCGCGACATCGCAACTGGTATTTCGCTCGCGTGATGAACTTCCCAGACCCACTTGGTATGCTGGCGCGCGAGTTCGAGCATGTCGGCGTAAAGCAGCGGCTCGTCAATCATCGAGCGCGTGTCCTGCTGGCCTGCCGTAACGACGAGCGGCGTGCCTGCGCGATATGCGTTATAGAGATTTCCGAGCGCGTGCGCGAGCCCCGGATTCGTGTGCAGGTTGACGACCGCCGCTCGCCCAGTGGCTTCCGCATAACCAGCCGCTATCCCGAGCGCAGAATCTTCGTGCAGTGCAAGGATGTATTCGATTTCATCGCGCGCTGCAAACATATCCATCAGCGGAAGCTCTGTCGTGCCGGGATTGCCGAAGACGTAACGCACGCCTTCGCGCACCATCACTTCATACATCGCTTCTGCGCCTGTCATCTCTGCCATTGCTCTCTCCTCATTCAGAAATTCGCTGCTCGCGGTCGCACACCTGAGCAACTATTCGTTCCAGCATTTCTATCTGCTGCTCCTGCATGCGAACAAGGTCTGCCCAGTAGGAATCGCGCAGGCTGTTGAATTTTTCGTGCAACTGCATGATCTCCATCTCAGCTTTCAAATCCACCTCGTAATCGTTCTTCGACTGCATTCGATCTTTCTCTGCCTGCCGGTTCTGGCTCATCATTATTATGGGCGCGGCATATGCGGCTTGAAACGAGAGCGCGAGGTTGAGCAGGATGAAGGGATAAGGGTCCCAGTGTTTGATAAAGGCTGTGATATTTAACACAACCCAGACGATCAGTATGCAGCTCTGGATGATTATAAACTTCCACGATCCCATCACTTCGGCGAAGCGATCAGAGATGCGCTGGCCGACAGTCATTTGTGATTCAAACTCGCTCGCGACGTTGCGCGCCACGCGGCCACGCATGATGAACTGTTTGACTATTTCGCGCTCGTGCTCGGAAAGCTTTTCGAGTTCCTTGTTGAGAAACTTTCTGGCAGTCTCGGTCCTGTTTACAGTCATAGGTCGAACGCCTCCTGATCGAAGTGAGAGATGTAAACGGTTGAATCGAGCCTGAGTTGCGGAAGTGGGAATTATCAGCTTCGCCGTTTGAGCAGCACTTTAGCCGTATAGCTTATGACCACCTCGTCCCGCTGATTTGTGACTTCATTAAGCATTGTGACGATACCGCTCGACTGATCGCGCTCGCTTTTCGATTCTACTTTCTGCCGCACGTGAACCGTGTCTCCGATGAAAGTGGGCTTTACGAAACGCAAACGGTCCAGCCCGTAAAAAGCGAGCACAGTGTCTGCGGTCTGGCCCAGTCGCACGGAAAGCCCTGTGGCGATTGAAAAGATCAAAGCGCCGTGAGCTATGCGCTGTTTGAACATGCCGCGTTCGGCTAATTCTTTGTTCGTGTGAATCTCGTTCCAGTCGCCCGTGATGCCCGCGAAATTGACTATGTCTGTTTCCGTAATGGTGCGACCAGCGGTTACGGCTTCTTCGCCGACCTCGAAATCTTCAAAGTATTTTCCCATTCATCCGCTCCTTATTCAGTAGTTTCAGCCGAGCCGTTGTCGGCCTTCTTTTCAATCGTCAAATCGAACAACTTGTCGTTGGCTTCGCTGAAGACGAAGCAGGTATTTCGCAACTGAGGCATCCAGGTTAGAACCATTTCGCGCCGCTTCGGGTGGTCGTCGGCCATCGCGCTTATGGCGGCTGCGGCTTCGGGCCGCTGTTTGGCCGCGACGTAATTCATCTGGAACGCGCACGCAGCCATGTTGGTTACGAGCGTGTGAAGATGGTTGCAGCTTTCAGCGCCTCCGACTATTTCGCTCGCGCGCTTGCGAAACCCGCGCCCGACGGCCACGCCTGTGAAATTTCTGATCGCCGCAACTGACCCTGTGCAGTAGCCGGGATAAGGCATTCTGGTTATCTCTGCATCGGCGTCGCGGATGATGAAATCGGGATAGCTTAAGACGAAGCGCGCCGCGAGCGAATGGACGTTGTCATTAAGCTGCCCGCGAATCTCGAAGCTCGTCTTATCAAGCCAATCCATCTCGACATTAACTGATCTTGAAAATGTTGCCATTTAAGATTTCGCTTTCAGGTAGGAGCCACGAATTGCACGAATTGATACGAATTATCACGAATATATTCATTCGTGTTTATTCGTAAACATTCGTGCAATTCGTAGCTGAATATTTAATCAGCCGTTTCTGATTGAGACCTGCCTTGAGTTTCATCCCTGCGCGACTGGATGGTTGCGATCAACTTATCAAACGGCTCGACAAACAGCCTCACGCCGTCTGCGAGCACTTGCGCTGTGACTTCATCAAGGCTGATGCCGACTTCTTCAAGTCGCCGAAGTCGGGCTCGTTCTTCGTCGAGGTCGTCTTCAATCGCGACACGCGCAACGCCGTGATCGCGGAAGGCCGCGAGCGTGGCGGGCGGCAAAGTGTCAACCGTCTCCGAGCCGATCAGCGCCTCGACGTAGTAAATATCTTTGTAAGCGGGATTCTTTGTCGAAGTGGAAGCCCACAGCGGGCGTTGCACCTGCGCGCCTTTAGCTTTCAACTCCGCGAACCGCTCGCCGTGAAATACTTCTTTGTATCTTTGATAAGCCATCTTCGCGTTCGCAATCGCTATGCGACCGACGAGCGATTCCAGATTTGATTTCTCTTCATCGCTGGTTGCCTGTTCGATCTTCGCATTGAGTTGTTTGTCAACGGCAGTGTCTATGCGGCTGACGAAGAAGCTTGCGACCGACGAAATGTTGTTTATGGGTTTGCCTTCGGCGGCGCGTCGCTCAAGCCCGCGAATGTAAGCTTCCATCGTTTGATCGTAAGCGTCGAGCGAAAACAGAAGCGTGATGTTGATGTTTATGCCTTCCGATATGCACTGCTCGATTGCCGCCATGCCTTCGGGCGTGCCGGGAATTTTTATCATCACGTTCTTGCGCGAAAGCTCGTTCCACAATCGTCTGGCTTCTTCTATAGTCCGAGCCGTGTCGTTGGCAAGAAGCGGCGAGCATTCGAGGCTCACAAATCCGTCCGTGCCGCCTGTCTTTTCGTAAACCGTGGCGAGCACGTCTGCGGCCATCTGAACATCGCGGATGGCAAGCGCTTCGTAGATTTCAACGGCGCTCTTTCCCTGCTCGGCCATATCACGGAGTTGTTCCGCATAGAGGTCAGAGCCGCTGATGGCTTTCTCAAATATCGCGGGATTCGACGTGACGCCGCCAAGCGCGTCTTCGTCAACAAGGCGCTTCAACTCGCCCGACGTTATAAGCTTGCGCTCGATGTTGTCGTACCAGACGGACTGGCCCAGTTCAGTCAATTCAACTAGTGGATTAGTGCTCATGCTTTCTCCTTTTCGAGGGCAGGTTCGTTCCTCCCATTCATGCGTTTATTATGTGCGCTCGAAAGCGCGTGCGCAACTTATTGAGAAGAAATCTGAGCTTCAGCGTCCTGATCATCATCAATACCTGTTACGCGCTGGCGATAGCGTTGATACAGGAACGAGACTGCCAACAGTATCGCGCCGAGCACGATAAAAGAAATGATTCGATAAATCTTGTCGAGCGAAGAAAGATCCAGCAGAAAGACCTTGAATATTGTAAGACCCAACAACAGCAAGGCCATCATTCTGAGCAAGCGGCTGCGCTTCACTATCCCGATTGTCAGCATCGCGCCGCCGTACACAGTCCAGATCACCGAAATCGAAAGCTGCTGCGCCAGCCGCAAATCGCCAAGGTCGGATTGCGTCACATTCGGCGCGTTTATCTTTACGGCGTAGTGGCCGTAGCTTTCGACGCTCAATGCCAGAATAGCGAGCAGATTTGCCGCCACAATCATGATGGGGAGAATCGTTAACCGCTCTCCCTCATCAACGCCTTCGGCACGCGAATAAAAGTAAATGCCTGTGGCGAGCGCCAAAACCAGCAGCGCGAACGCTGCGAAGGTTTGATTTACGATGAGCGTGTGCCACGGCGCGTCGTAATAGCGCGAATCCACCGCGAGCACTTTTAGTGTCGAGAGCGCCAGCAATCCGAGCGCGCCCCAGCGTATCCATTTTGAATCGCGCTTGATGCCGACGACTAAGGCCGCCGCGCCATGAATTATCCATAACGCCGATACCATCATCATCTCTGTGTTTTCGACGCGGGTAATATCGTCCGGCGGCTTGCCTTGTGCGGTAAGCGTAGCTATGTCTCGTTCGTAGTGGCCCACGATCTCTGCGCTCAGGGCGACGAGCGCAAGCAGGTTTGCCGCGCTCAAGATGATCGGAACAACAAGCGCGCGTTCTTTATCGTCAACGGCTTCGGCTCTGCTGTAAAACCATGCGCTCGCGGCAAGCGCTAAGACGAGCAACGCGAATGAGGCGAAGGTTTGATTTGCGATGGTCGCATGCCACGCCGCGTTGTAATAGCTCAAATCCACTGCCATCAATTTGAGCGTCGCGAGCGCCAGCAATATGAGCGAAGCTATGCGAAGACCTTTGCGCCCGCGCTTGATGCCGACGATGAGCGATACAGCGCCGTAGGTCACCCAGACGGCTGAAAGCGCGAACTGCTTCATGTTTTCGATATTGGCAATCTGAGGATCGCCCGCTATTGCCTTCGCGCGCTCGAAGTGGCCGATTGCTTCTGCGCTGAATGCGATGATGGCGAACAGATTGGCCGCGCCGACAAGCACGGGCAGGACGAGCGAACGCTCCTCTTTATCTATGTCGGTGGCTCGCTGATAGAGCCACGCGCCGAGCGCGCACGCGGCGACGAACAAGGCAAACGCCAGGAAGGTTTGATTTGCAATGGTGCGGTGCCACGCCGCGTCGTAGTAGAACAAATCTTTTGCAAGCAGCTTGACTCCCGCCATCGCCAAAAGCAACAACGCGCCCGCGCGTAACGGCTTCAGATTGCGCTTGATGGCGATGAATAAAGCTGTAGCGGCGTAGATCGTCCACAGCACAGACAGCGTCAGTTGTTGCGCGCCCGCGAGGCGGCTCCAACTCGTAGACGTGTAGAAATCCTGAGGCCGCCCTGCTTCGTTGAAGGCATTCGCGCGTGCCTGCTCGAAATAATCATTAGCGTCCAGGCTCAACAACCCGACAGCCAGTACATTTGCTCCGAGCGTGTAGATGCTCGTGAACATCGAGCGATCACGGTCTTCAAGTTTCGACCCAAAGCGTTTGTAAAAAGATGCGGCTGCCGCAAGCGCCGCAACCATAACGAAACAGGAAAGAGCGCGGCGATTTATGAGAGGCACAAAAGATTCGCTCGCGATATAAGCGAAATCACGCACGTCCACCAGTAGCCAGTGCGTCACGGCTATCATAAAGACTACAAGCGCTGCGTAGCGCGATGTCTTGTCTTCGACGCGCAATCCTATCCACGTCAAGATGGCTCCTTCAATCGCCCAGCACATCGTCACCCAATGCTGGTTGAATTGAATCGGCACTGCCAGCACTCCGAACAAAGTCGCAAGCCCCAGGAATGTGTAAAGCAACAGGCGGTCTTCGCGGTCGCGCTCGTAGGTGAAGTAGCCGAGCGCGAGATAAAACGCCGATACGATAACGGCGAACAGTCCCAGGTAAGCGTCGTACTCTGTTTCAAGGAAAAGATAGCTCGCGCCGAAGTATAGCAGCGCGTTGCTGAAAACAAGCGTCAGATCAGGCCAGGCAGTAGGCCGCCGGTTGACCACGTTATACAACACGGCAAGCAGCGCGAAAATGCTGAAAAAAACTGTGAGAAAAAACATGGTTGGCCACAGTTTCTCCGGCTCGTAAAACGTGAAATACCAGCCGGTGAACGTAAACACAGTGGCGATGAAAGCCATGTAGTTGAGGCTGCGCCATTGCTTTGAGTATGCGAGCGCGAGCACGCCTAAATCGAGCAGCGCAACGTAGCCGAATAATCCCGCTTCGTTGTCAACGCCGGTTGAAAGCATTGGCGGAGTGAGAAAGCCGCCTATCAATCCAAGCATGGCTATAGGTAATGCGCTGTAACGAGCCGACAGCAGCGAAGCCGTCGCCGTCACCAGCGCCATGCAGATAAAAGCAGGCACCGGATCAAGGAGTCCCAAGAATCTGTACGCGCCAAAGAAGGAGAGATAGAGAATCAAGATTCCGCCGCCCGTCAATCCGTAAGCGTAATTGCGATAACGCGGGCGCAATCGTTCGCCTGCGATCAAAAAACCGAGGCCGATTGCAATGCCGATCATCACGCGCCCCCACGGGCCGATCCATTGATTATCGAATGCGTACTTGAGAAAGAATCCCACGCCCAGAGCGACGGCTATGATGCCGATTCGGTTGAACCAGTTTCCGCCTATGCGCGCTTCCAGGTCTGTGCGCGTTTTCGCTCGCGCAGAAAAAACAGGCGGAGGCCCGCTCGGCACAGGCACATTCAACACGCGATCAGAAGGGATGAGCGCGGCAGGCTTTTGGCTTGTGGGCGGCCTGATTTGAGCCTGCGTTTCAGGCGGGCGCTGAACAGTAGTTACCGGTTTCGTATCACGCGGCGGTGGGGCTTTGGGCTTGTCCGGCGCTGGGGCTTTGAGTGCCGGATTTTGCCATGTTGGAGGTGATGCCGGTTCGTCGCGCTTTACAGGTTGAGCGGCTGCGGGCGGCTGAGCCTGATGAGGGAGTTGGAGCCGGTTCTCGATTGCATAAAGTCGCGCTGCCTGCTGGCGCAGCAAGGATTCAAGCTGATCTACGCGCTCGATTAGCTGGTCTAAGCGGTCTCGTGAGGTTTCCTCGTCTGCCATATTGTCCGACACCTATCGCCAGATATTATACACATGCGAAGGAGTCGCCCATTCAAAACACGCGAAGCGCGATTATAGATGATGAAATGCCGCTTCGGGTTGTAGCAGCCGATTCATCGCAATCGTGCATACTACAAATCGCCGCCATGTTAGATCATAAGTAACATGTATTTCTTCCCTGATGATGAGCGAATTAACAACTTGCGTTGCATAGCGCTTGACTCGAAACTATGGCGATGATAACTTCGCGCGCAAAGGGCGCAAATGTCTTGCCTTTTAACCAGTGGAACTGACTTCAGCGAGGATATTATGAACATAACTCCGTTAATCCTGCGTCGCACGGGCAGAACCGTCTGCTTTCGCCTATTCGTTTTTACCTTGATTGTCATCATTGCAGCAAGCGTGTCGTTTGCGCAGGACGGCAAAATCAGGGTGGGTGAGGCTGCGCTGAAGAATCTTCAATGGCGAGCAATCGGCCCGGCCAACATGGGCGGTCGCATTGATGATTTCGCCGTAGTTGAAAACAATTCTTCAACTTTCTATGTAGCCGTAGCCACCGGCGGCGTTTGGAAAACCACAAACAACGGCACGACTTTTGACCCCATATTCGACGAGCAGGGATCGCCTTCAATTGGTGACATCTGCCTTGCGCCGTCAGACCCGAACGTCGTGTGGGTCGGCACGGGCGAGCCTAACAATCGCCAAAGCTCATCCTGGGGCGATGGCGTTTATCGTTCGCTCGATGGAGGCAAGACCTGGCAGAACTGCGGGCTGCGCGACACAAAGCACATTGCTCGCATAGTGATTGACTCGCACGACCCGAACATCGTCTATGTCGCGGCGGTCGGGCATCTCTGGGGGCCGAACAAAGAGCGCGGCGTTTACAAAACAACGGACGGCGGCAAGACGTGGACGCAGTCGCTGTTCATCAATGAAGACACGGGCGCGACTGACATAGCCATTGATCCGCAAAGCCCACAGACTCTCTATGCTGCTACTTATCAAAGGCGGCGCGCGCCGTTCGGATTCAACGGCGGCGGGCCGGGCAGCGGCCTCTATAAAACAATTGACGGCGGCGCGACGTGGAAGAAACTCACTTCGGGGTTGCCGACTGAAAGCCCCATTGGCCGCATCGGCATTGATATCTATCGCAATAACCCGGAGATCCTTTACGCTGTGATCGAAAGCGCAAAGGGCGGCACTTTTCGCTCGGAAGATCGCGGCGAGACCTGGCGCAAGATGAGCGACACGAATCACCGCCCAATGTATTACAGCCAGATTCGCATAGACCCGAACAACGACCAGCGCATCTGGATGTGCGGCGCGCCGATGCTCATCAGCGAAGACGGCGGCAAAACATTCACGACCAATCTGGTCACGCGCATTCACGGCGACCATCACGGGCTGTGGATCGATCCGGCGAATTCCAATCACGTGCTCGTAGGCTCGGACGGCGGCATTCATCAATCCTATGATCGCGGGCGAACGTGGGATCACATGAACACGATTCCGCTCGGCCAGTTCTATGAAATCTCTCTCGACAACGACAAGCCCTACAAAGTCTACGGCGGCCTGCAGGACAACGGTAGCTGGGCAGGCCCGAGCGGCACGCTCTTCTCTGAAGGCATAGGCAACGACGACTGGTTTCGCACGGGCGGCGGCGACGGGTTTTATTCGGTCGTTGATCCGACCGATTCAAACATAATTTACGTCGAATCGCAGAATGGGGCCGTCGCGCGGCTGGAGCTAAAGACCGGAGAGCGGCGCTCGATCAGGCCGCAGCCCCCGTCGGGCGAGAAAGATTATCGCTTCGACTGGAACACGCCCATCGTTATTTCGCCGCACAACAATCGAACGATCTATCTCGGAGGCAATCGCGTTTTTCGCTCGACTGACAGGGGCGACAGTTGGACTCGCAGCGAAGACCTTACAAACAATGAAGACCGCGACCGCATACCGATCATGGGCGCGCTGCCTGATAAAGACACGCTCTCGCGCCACGACGGCGTGGAAACATTCGGGCAGATCGTCACGCTCGTTGAATCGCCGATGAAAGAAGGCTTGTTGTATGCGGGCACAGACGATGGCAACCTGCAGGTCTCGCGCGACAGCGGCAAGACATGGAAGAACATCACAAGCAAAGTCAGCGGCGTTCCTAAAAAGACTTATGTGAGCCGAGTCGTCGCGTCGCGCTTCGCGGAAGGGACTGTCTTCGTCACCTTCGACGGGCATCGGGCAGACGATTACAACCCGTATGTGTTTATGAGCACTGATTACGGCGAGAACTGGAAATCAATCAAAAGCAACCTGCCTGTAAACATGACCTGTCGCGTAATACGCGAACACATGCGCAATCAAAACCTGCTTTTCCTCGGCACGGAGTTCGGCGCTTATGTATCGCTTGATCGCGGCGGAAGTTGGACACGGCTCAAAGGCAACTTGCCGGTCGTGCGCGTTGACGACATTCAGATTCACCCGCGAGAAAATGATCTCGTGCTCGGCACTCACGGGCGCTCGATATGGGTTTTAGACGACATCACGCCACTTGAAAAAATGTCGGAAGAGATCGTGAATTCAGACTTGAGCGTGTTCGACATAAAACCCGCTACTCATTACAGGCTCTACAACCGCAGAGGTCTCACGGGGCATAAAGTATTCAACGCCCCGAATCCGCCTTACGGCGCTGTGATCAATTACTACCTGAAAGACAAATCGAATGCGGATGTGAAGGTGACGGTCAAGGGCCGTGACGGTAAGGTCGTGCGCGAGATGACCGGGCTGAAGGAAGCGGGCCTGAATCGCGTGGTGTGGGATTTAAGGATGCAATCGCCAATTCAACTGGAACCCGGACAACAGGGCGGCGGCGGCGGCGGAGGAGGCGGATTTTTTGGCGGAGGACGCGGGCCGCGCGTTCTTCCCGGCGAATACACAATCACGGTCACAGCCGCAGGCAAGCAGGCGACGAAGTCCGTGCGTGTCGAAGAAGACTCGCGCGTTCAAATCAACGAAGCTGATCGCGGACGATTGACCGAAGCGCAGATGAAGGTTTACGCGATGCAGAAATCACTTGATGCTGCGCGGCGATCAATACAGAACATGAGAACGCAGATGAACGCGCTTCAAGATTCGCTCAAGAAGACCCCGAACGTGTCAGCCGATACTAACGCTGCTGTAAAGAAGGTCGCAGATCAGATCAGCGATTTGCAGCGCAGGTTGACTGGAGTTCCTGATACATCGGGCAATGCGGGGCCGCCGCTTCCGGGCGAGCCGCGACCGCTCTCCGGGCGTATAGGCCAGATTGCGGGCGGGCTTGACGGTTACACAGCCGCGCCGACCGCCGACGAGTCGCGCAGAATCGAAGAGGCGTCCACAGAGTTGCGAGCCTTCATCGAGCAGTTGAACAAGGTGATAGACGAATCAATTCCGAACCTCAACAAGCAGATGCGCGATTCGGGCATGACGTTTGTAAACGCGGGCCAGCGCGTTCAGCCTCCGCAATAAGCAATCCAATATCAAACGGGCGCGGCCATGCAGACCGCGCCCGTTTCTTACATTGATGAGATTCAGTGTTGTTTACTACTTTCGCCATTCAATAGGGAACATAGTGCCTGCTTCTTTCGGTTCAATCTTTATTCCCACAATCGCTGCTGCGCGCGAAAGCACAGGGTCGAGCTTGGCGGCCAGGTCTGTCGCTGTCGGACGCAACACTTCATCAGGCGCAACGCCAACGTGTTCCAGGCTCTTGCCGTCAGCCATTATCAGATCGGCATCGGTTACGCTTGCGCTGTAAAAGACTACCGTATCAGCGCCTAACTGATGTGGATAGCCTTTGCTTACCATTACCGCGCCCGAGCTGTGATCGCCGATGATAGTAGCGCGCTTTTCCATCTGAAGTACGCGCGAGAGGACTTCCGAAGCCGAACCCGAATCGCTATCGATCAGCACAACGATTTTTCCCGTGAAGGCTCTTTTTCCCTGCGTCCTGGCGATCAAAGGCTTGGTCTCTTTGCGGCGCTTCATTTCTCCGACCGTCACATCGTGATCGCATAAATGGCCGATGAGGCGCATCAACATATCTAAATCGCCGCCGGGATTGCCGCGCAGGTCGAGTATAAGCGAATTGCGTTTCTTGATCTTGCCCATCATAGTGTCCAATCCCTCTTGAGACAGGTCGAATGCTGGCATTTTCCAGATGAGCGCGTCGTCTTTTCCCAGTTCATAATAGCGGTGTGCCCTCAACCGGCCTTCGGATTCGGCTTCTCTGATCATTTCCATGAAGTCGATGGCGCTTGTGAGGTCTATATGTTGTCGGCCTTGCTGCACTTTAGCCATTACGTCCAACTGGCGAGGCTGCTGACCGGGGCTTTGCGCTATAACGCGCATGCCGGGTTGAGGTCTCAAAGTGTAATAGAGGTATTCAATCTTCCAGAGGTTTTCCTTGACAGGAGTAACCCCGTCTATCTGATGAACTATGTCGCCCAGCTTAAGACCTTTCGCTTCGGCATCGCTGCCCGGCTTGACGGCAACAACGTAACAGGCATCGCCAATAATCTGCATTTGCCATCCGTATTCGGTGCGCGCGGCTCTCTGCGGCGGAATAAATATCGTATGCGAGTCGTTCAGTTCTATGACCGCTTGCGCTATTATCCCGAATATCTGGCCGACTGAAGTAGCTTGATTGATCTTTTCTTCAGCAGTCTTGAAGCGAGCTTCTAAATCCATTCCGTGAAATGCCGGATCATAGTAGTTCTTCTTGATGTCGCTCTTTATTTGTCCAAGCATGATGCGCCCACGGTCGCGCTCGAAGTTGAGATTCTGCTGTGCGACCACATCCGAAGTCAGGTGCGAACTCAAGAAGCATAATAAAGCGAGCGCAGCCAGCCACGCGCGCAAGTGTTTTTGCCTGAAATTAACAGTTGCCATAAAGGGGCCTCCTTTTGATTTTTGTACAACTCAAGCCACGAATTAAACGAGTTAAACTAGTGAATAATGCCTTGAGGGTTTGATTATGCTATCACAGGATAAATAGCATTTGAAGGAAAATTTATAGCAGGAAGTTATAAGAACTTCACGCTATTTTACTTTTTCATTGTTGTATAAATGGCCGTCAGTCGAGTTCACGCGCACAGGGCGTTAAGGTTGAGCGGGCCTGTCTTACTGCGTTTCAGCGAGATGATGAACGAACGAATCTCGCGCTTATCTATCATTTGTTCGATGTAGTCTTTTGATTCTGCGATGCTGCGTATGTCGGCCCACTCGCTTTCGCTGATGTTGAGGAAAGCCTGTACCACTATCGGGTCGAAATGTCTGCCCGAATGTCTAACTATTTCGTCGCGAGCTTCCCCGTAAGACGAGGCTACGCGATATGGCCTGTTGCTTGTGATGGCATCGAAGGCATCGGCGACGGCGAATATGCGAGCGTTGATATGTATCTCCTTTCCGCAGAGGCTTGCAGGGTATCCGCTGCCGTCGTATTTCTCGTGGTGTTGGGCTACAATCGAAGTCGCGCCGCTCAAGAAATCTATACCGTTGAGGATGCGCAATCCCTGGCTGATATGCTCGCGCATCTTGACCCACTCCTCCTGAGTGAGCGCGCCGCGTTTGAGCAGTATCGAATCGGGCACGCCTATTTTGCCTATGTCGTGCAGCAGCGATCCCTGTTCAAGCGCGATCAAGTCTGTGTGCGTCAGTCTGAGTTCGCGGCCAAGCCGGAGCGAATATGCGACTACGCGATCTGAATGGCCTGACGTTTCAACATCGCGAGCTTCGAGCGCTCCGGCCAGCGCGCGCAACGTCGCTCGATAGTTCTGATAAAGCACTTCAAGCATCTGGTTCAGATTTTCGTTCACGCTGCGAAGCTCGTCCGTCCTCTGGCGAACGGTCTCTTCAAGCGATGATTCATAATGGCGTTTTGTTTCGACCAACGCCTGATAGCGAAGAGCGCGCTCAACCGACATCGCCATTTGCGCCAGATCAAAAGGCTTCGTTACGTAGTCAAACGCGCCGTGTCTCATGGCTTCGATGGCGTAATGTATGTCCGTCATGCCGGATACAACTATGACAACGGTTTCGGGGTAAGTCTTATGAATATGTTGGCACAACTCTATGCCCGAAGTTCCCGGCATCGTTATATCGGTCATCACAAGATTGAAAGTCTCGCTCGAAAGCTTGCTCCTGGCATCTTCGACGCTGAAAGCTGTTTTGCAGGTGTAGCCGTCTGACAGGCAAGTCAAAAGCAGGTTGCGTATAGTCTCCTCATCGTCAACGATCAATATCGAAATCTCTTTTTTGCCTCCCATTTCCCCAACTCCTTTTTCTGAAAGTGAGCAGGGTTAGAGCAATATTCATTCCCAAATAGTTTAAATGTGCGCCGCTTGTTCTGTAGTCAGTTACGAAAGAAACAACCTTGCGACGCCGTGGAGTTTGGCGACAGATGAGGAGAAACACCGCAAGCGTAAAGTCTGCGCCTGCCAGACGCAAGATTACTTTTTGGCGGCCATCTGTTTGCGAAGTTTTTCGATGACCTGCTGTATTTCCGTCTGGCGTTCTTCGGGCAGGTTGGGACTCTCTTTGAGAAAAGCTTTCAACTGCTCGATGGCGCGTCCGGGCTCGCCTTTCAAATCGTACAGGTTCGCCAGGTATATGCGCGCGAGCACGGGCTTCCCGATTTCATGAGCGCGCAAAAGATTCGACTCGGATGATTGATAATCGCCCGTCATCATTTCTGAAAGCCCTAAGAAAAGATAGGGCGTCGAGGATAGTTTCTCGATTTCCAGACTGCGGCGCAGCGGCGGTATTGCTTCGCCGTACTTCTTCTGCTTGACGAGCATAATTCCAAGCCCGACGTATGCGGGCGCGCGGTCGGGCTTCATCTCTATCGCTTTTCGATAAGACTGTGCCGCGTCATCGTCGCGCTTTAGCTTTGCGAATTGTTCGGCAATCGCAACGTGCGCCGAATAGAACTGCGGATAGGCTGTGATCGCTTCTTGAAAATGCTTGATAGCGTTTTCAGGCTTGTTGTTGCCCGAATCTTTGACGCCTTTGTCGTACTCTTCGCGCGCGCGCGCAGGCATACTCGCATCAACCTCTTCGACCGCAGTAACTGCGGCTGGAAGAGTGGTCTTTCCGGCTTTGAGGCGCAGTTGAATATTCTGCGTGAAATTTTGCGGAGCAGAACCATAGGCGTTGACCTCTGCATCCACGCGAGTCGTCTCGAACGTCTGGCCGTCGCCTTCAGCCGTCAATTGATACGTCCCCCGGCGCAACCCTGAAAAAGAGAAGCGCCCGCTGAGGTCTGTGAATGTCTCGTAGACGCGCATGCCATTGAAAGTCAGCGTCACTTTCACAGAGTTCGCGGGCGCTGTGCCGTTGGGCAGTGCGACTCTGCCTTGAAGCGCGTGTTGCGCATGAGCAAGTGATGGCAGAATTAAAATCAGAACGAGAGCCAGGAGATGAAAAATGCAATTAAGACTTTTTTTGTTCATAACCCCTCCTCACCTTGTCTGAGTTTTATCTTAAATCTCAAGTCTGTCAGC
>DATEKX010000242.1:0-4623 GCA_035277165.1 Blastocatellia bacterium
AGCGAGGCGTCCTTATATTGATCGCTCGCGCGAGATGGCCTGGATACTAGAACATGAAGCCGAATACGCGGGTCAATGGGTTCTGCTGGACGGGGATCGGCTGATTGCTCACGGAGATGATCCAATGGCCTTCAAAGAGAAAGTGCAGGCCGAAGGTATAGAGATACCTTTCATAGTTCATATAAGAAAAGAGAAAGAGCCTTCTATGGGAGGATGGCTGTGAAGGAATTCAGCCTCGACTATTCACATCGCCATTCATATGCCAACAATATAGCAATTGAAGTTCCTATAATACTCATTTCCGACTACAACGCTAAAGTTGCTTTTTCAGCGAAACTTGACACAGGCAGCACGTATTGCATCTTTGAGAGTAAATATGCTGACTGGCTGGGGTTGCATCTCGCTTCCGGTATTCTCACGAGAATAACCACAGCTACAGGTTATTTTTACTGTTATGGGCATGAGTTAACGCTTTCTGTTTTTGGTTTGGAATGGCAGGCGATCGTATATTTCGCTGAACCGGAAGCCTTTTCTTTGAATGTCGTTGGCCGTGTCGGATTTCTCGACAGGCTGCGAGTCGGCATCGTTGATTATGAACAATTAGTTTATCTCGGTCTCTACGAATAGCAGTGATTTAACAAGATGAATCAGCGGAGCGGCGATAATTCCACGTAGCGCGCTACTCCATTCGATAATTCCACTTCAATCTCGTTGCCGCTTGAATGCGTCGCCAGCCAGTCTTGACCGACGGATTCGGTAGCGCCTTTGTTGAGCCAAATGCTACCGCCTTCTTTATTCGCGCGATCAATCTCGTTGTCCAGATCAGCCAACGCTGCGGGCGAAAGCCTTCGCCACGATGTCAGTTGATTGAAGTATTCAAATGTTGTATCGGCTTCCTTGCGGTCTGCGAAATAAATCACTGTACGTTCATTCCAAACGCTTTTTGCATTTCGAGCCGCGGCTACCAGCGCGTTCGAGTTCGCTCGCATGTTCGGGCCGATGTAGAAAGCCAGATTGAACAACGCGAATGCCACGACTGCAAAGACAGCCGCGCCCGATGGTCTGGTACGAGTGACGTTGTGATAATTGCTCAACGCAAGCCCGACGCAGAGCGCCAGCGCGGGCGTGTAGAATGCTCGAAAGTAAATCAAGGGTCCCCAGAAAAGCAAAAACAATAAGTACACTCCGACCCACACGACGAGCACCAGAAAAAGCTGCTTCTGCGCCTGACTTATCTCAGGCAAAGTTTTTACGGCGCGCACAACATTCACTTTGCGCGCAATTATGATCACAAAGCTTATCCCGGCAATCAGGGCAGCCAGCACAAGTGTTAATTCAACCCATCCGCTCTGGCGGCGAAAGAGTCCGAAATTATGGCCGACGATGGCATCGATGCTTGACCGGAGAAACGTCAGCATCCCGCCTGTGCGACCGTGCGATAACACCATCTCGCTTGGATTTGATGCCGCCCATTTGACAAGCTCAAGCGGGCGCGTGATGCCGTGAAGTATTGCAGCGCACACATAGTAAACCGATATGACCAATCCCCATGCGAGCGCGCTCATTGCGAAGGCGAACTTTACTTTGCGCTCGATGATTCTATTTGAAAAAATGGCTGTGATCGCAACCGGGTAAAACATCGCCGCCAGTTCGTGAAAGAGCATCGCGCCTGCAAGCGCCAGCCCCGCTATAAACCAGCGAGGCCTCTCACTCATCAAGTTGTCTGCGCAGACCAGAATCAATAGCAGCGTCAGAATGTAAGCATTCACATCGGTTGAAATCTTCCACCACGCGGCTGAGAAGGCAAGCGCGGCTGAACACACAATCGCTGCGTACTGGCTGAGGAGCGCGCGCTGCGCTATGCGAAAAAAAACGCCGACGGCCAAAGCGCCCACGCATGCGTTTGCGATTTGCAGAAGAGTGAGGGCGCGAATGCTCAATCCAGAGGCGTGCGCCGCTTTGTAGAACAGATAACCGAGGGCGTTGTAGAGCAGGTGATTTTGATGAAACAGGAGCGACGGCGTGCGCCCTTCGTCCGCTACTTTCTCAATTTGCAACGCGAACGTTATGCCGTCCCAGTAGTAATCCCAGGTGAGCGTCGCAAGATAAACGATAATGAATGATGCGATAATCGTTGAAGTGCGTACGCGCGACGTATTGACCATTCGTGTTCTATGTTCGATACAGCGAGCTAATCCAAATATCCCTGCACCTTCATTAACTCGGCGTTTAGAATCGCCGCGCCCGCTGCGCCGCGAATCGTATTATGCGACAGCACTACGAAACGAATATCAAAGACAGGGCATTCGCGTAATCGGCCAACAACTGCGCTCATCCCGTTTCCGGCGTCACGGTCGAACCGAGGCTGCGGGCGATCACGCTCGCTCATCACTATAATCGGCTGCTCAGGCGCAAAGGGCAGCCGCAACTCTTGAGGCAGCGATGTGAAACTGCCGAGCACGCGCGCGATTTCATCAAGCGAAGCTTTCTTGTCTAACTCTAAAGATACGCATTCCGCGTGGCCGTCTTCGACGAAGACGCGATTCGTATGCGCGCTGATCTTGCACTCGGCAAAGCGTATGCGGTCGCCTTCGAGCGCGCCCAGGATTTTGCACGGTTCGATTTCGACTTTATCTTCTTCGCCGCCGATGAACGGGATGACGTTGCCGAGCATATCAATCGCAGAATGTCCGGGATAGCCCGCGCCCGACAACGCCTGCATCGTCGTTACTATCACGCGCTTTACGCCAAACGCTCGATCCAGCGGAGCGAGCGGCATCACAAGTCCAACGGTCGAGCAGTTGGGATTAGTCACAATCGCGCCCTTCCACCCGCGCCGCTCGCGTTGAGTCTTTATCAACCCCAGATGCTCGTGATTTATCTCTGGCACGAGCAGCGGCACATCATCGTCCATACGATGATTCTTTGAATTGCTCAGGACGATGTAGCCCGCGCGCGCGAAATTCTCTTCGACTTCGCCAGCGACGGACGAATCGAGGCCGGAGAAGACTACTCGGCAATCGAGCGTCGGCTCGCACGGCTTCACGAGTTTATCTTTGATCGAATCGGGCACAGGAGTGTATTGCCGCCACGTTGTCGCCTGACCATAGAGCTTTCCCGAAGAGCGGTCTGAAGCGGCAAGCTCGGTCAACTCGAACCACGGATGATTCTCAAGCAACTTGACGAATTTCTGCCCGACCGCGCCGGTCGCGCCGAGCACTCCAACTGGTATCTTCATTATGTCGTTACCTCTTTCAATCGCATGACCATCTTTGCGTAAACATCTACTGCGCGCAAAAGCTCTGGTTTAGAAATTTTCTCATGCGCAGTGTGTGCGTCAAGTATCGAACCGGGTCCGAACAACAAAGGCTTCCCCCATTTCGTCAGCAGCGGTATGTCTGTTGTGAAGGATACGACCGCCGTTTCAAATCCTTCGAGCGGTTCTGTAAAGACTGCGTCGCACGCAAACGTGTATTCGATGCGGGCGCGCGTGCCTACCACCTCTTCTATGATCTGCTTGATCGAATCGGCGTTCGTGGCTATGCGGAACATCAATTCCGCTTCGGCTTCCGGCGGGATGACGTTGGCAGCAAGGCCGCCTTTGATGATTCCGATATTCATCGTGACTGCTCCAAGCGTTTCGTTTCCGGGAAACTCGACGCGGCGCAGGTCTGCCAGAATGTCGAGCAGTTTATCAATCGCAGACTCGCCCATCTCAGGATAGGCCGAATGCGCCGCGCGGCCTGTTGCCTTGAAAACGGCTCTCAGAGCACCTTTCGAGCCGAGCGCGAGGCACGATTCGGTAGGCTCGCCGTTTATGAGATGGCGTGAGCGATTGGGGATTTCGTTGGCAGCGCGAGCGCCGGGGCTTCCGGCCTCTTCGCCAACGACGAAGAGCAATCCGATGTCAGTGATGTTTGCTTCGATCAACGCTTCCGAAGCTTTGACCATCGCCGCGATGATTCCTTTGGCATCGCAAGCGCCGCGCCCATAAATGAATTCGTCATCTTCGCTGAATTCAACATAAGGCGGAACCGTGTCCGTGTGCGATGAAAACACCACGTCAGGCTCGCCGCGCCGCGCGTAAACGTTGGGCCTGCCGCAATCGGTTTCCTGCAACTCGACCTCGAATCCGGCGTCGCTCAAATAGTCGGCGAGAAATTCCGCAACAGCCTTTTCATCTCCGCTGATTGAGGGGATTTCAATCAATCGCTTCGTCAGGTCGAATACGTTCATAGAGTGATTATAAGGAGACTGAGATTTGATGCGCAGAGGCAGTTATCGCAGCGCCGCCCGACAAAAGTTATCGAATGGCAGTCACGTTGTCTTGTGATTGAAAATCTTCTTCTTTCTTTTCAGGCGTGGCCTGTGCTACGTAAGGCTCATAGCACATGCGGCAGCGCGCTTCGTAAGTATTGTCGCCGATCTCTATCTGCGAATTGCCGCCAGCAACCCTCTGCGTGTAGTGCGCAAGCCCGCCGCAGCGCACGCATACGGCGTGCATCTTTGAAACGTATTCGGCTACGGCAAGAAGCTGAGGCATAGGGCCGAACGGGCGGCGCATATAATCCTGATCCAGTCCTGCTGCAATCACGCGGATGCCTGCGTCTGCAAGCTCCATCG
>DATEKX010000243.1:0-3852 GCA_035277165.1 Blastocatellia bacterium
AACTGTGCGCGCCGCGCTTGATGAGCTTGTTGATTTCGGTCGCCCGCGACGAGTCGAGCTTGCCGTATTGATAGATCGCGGCCATCGCGAATTGCCGATTCAAGCCGATTACGTCGGCAAACACGTGCAAACGACCGATGCCGAAATCGTCAAAGTGATGCTGTCGGATTACGACGAAGAAGAACAAGTCGTTGTTGTAGAGCATGTGTAATTATAGGGGCACTGCCTCTACAGATTCGGGCTAGATTGGCATATAACCGGAAAGACCTGCTAGGAATCAGGGAGCTATCGGTCGAGGAAATCAAAACCGTCCTCGACACGGCTGACTCTTTCAAAGAAGTTTCTACTCGCGCGATAAAAAAGGTTCCGACGCTTCGCGGAAAAACCGTCATTAATTTCTTCTTCGAGTCTTCTACTCGCACGCGCACCTCTTTCGAGATAGCGGCCAAACGACTCTCAGCCGATGCGGTCAACATATCGGCTTCGACCTCCTCGGTCACCAAAGGCGAAACTCTCGTTGATACAGCCTGCAATCTGCAAGCGATGGCTCCCGACGCCATAGTCATTCGCCATCCGTCGCCGGGAGTGCCGCATCAGCTTGCGCGAATGATAAACGCCTCGATCATCAACGGAGGCGACGGCGCGCACGAGCATCCGACGCAGGCGCTGCTCGACGCTTTCACTATTCGAGAGCAGAAAGGGCGCATCGCGGGATTGAACGTCGCCATCGTCGGAGACATAACGCACAGCCGCGTTGCGCGCTCGAACTCGCATCTGCTGACAAAGCTCGGCGCGCATGTTCGCATAGCAGGGCCGCGCCCGCTTATCCCGCCCGGCTACGATCATCTGGTTGAAGATTCGGAAGGGTCGCTCACGGTTTTTGATCGTATAGACGACGCGATAACCGGAGCTGATGTCGTCATGATGCTGCGCATTCAGCACGAGCGAATGAGCGCCGCATACTTTCCTTCGCTCAAGGAATATTCTATTCAATACGGGCTGACGCTGCGCCGCCTGGAGATGGCCGCAAGCGACGCGATAGTGATGCATCCGGGGCCTGTGAATCGCGGAATCGAAATAAGTTCCGAAGTGGTTGACAGCTCGCGCTCGTTGATACTCGATCAAGTGACAAACGGCGTTGCCGTGCGAATGGCGATTCTATTTCTTCTCGTTGGAACGGAGGGGCAGTGAAGCTGCTAATCAAAGGCGGGCGCATCATTGATCCATCGCAGGAGATGGACAAGGCGGCGAATCTGTTTATAGAAGATGGCCGTGTGAAATCAATCGGAGATGTGGCCGAAGACGAAGGCGCGGAAGTCTTCGACGCGACGGGGATGATAATCGCTCCCGGCTTCATTGACCTTCATGTTCACCTGCGCGAACCCGGCGAAGAATACAAAGAGACAATCGCGACAGGGGCAGCCGCAGCCATCGCAGGCGGCTTCACATCCATTTGCGCGATGCCGAATACCAGACCCGTCAACGACAATGCCTCCGTTACACGCTACATCGTCGAGAAAGCCCGCGAAGCGAAGCTTGCTCGCGTCTATCCTGTTGGCGCGATCACGCGCGCATCAGAAGGCGCAGAGCTTGCCGAGATGGCCGAGATGAAAGAAGCAGGCGCGGTCGCCGTGACTGATGACGGGCGGCCTGTGATGAATTCGCAGGTCATGCGACACGCGATGGAGTACGCGCGCGATCACGATCTGATAGTAGTGGATCATTGTCAGGACATGGAGCTTGCTGCTGGCGGAGTCATGAACGAGGGGCGCTATTCGACTCTGTTAGGGCTTAAAGGAATGAGCCGCGCTGCCGAAGATAGTCACGTAGCGCGCGATCATATGCTTGCTGAACTGACCGGAGCGCGTGTTCACATCGCTCACATTTCGACGGCGGGCGCGGTTGAAATAGTGCGTCGCGCAAAACGCGCAGGGCTGCGGGTGACTTGCGAAGTCACGCCGCATCATCTGGCGCTGACCGATGAATCGGTCATAGGATTTGACACGAACACCAAGATGAACCCGCCGCTCAGATCGGAAGAAGATCGGGCCGCGTTGATTGAAGCAGTGCGTGACGGGACGATTGACGCGATAGCAACAGATCACGCGCCGCACCACACGGACGAAAAGATGCTGGAATACGACCGCGCGCCTTTCGGGGTCGTAGGGCTTGAGACCGCGCTCGGCGTTGTGCTCAACGTGCTTCATCACGCGAACGGCATTTCGCTGAGTCGCGTGATCGAGATGTTGACCATCGGTCCTGCTCGCGCCTGGTCGCTTGCGGGCGGGACGCTTGCGGTCGGCTCGGTTGCTGACGTGACTGTTTTCGACCCTGAGCGCGAATGGACTGTTGATCCGAAGAGCTTCAAATCAAAGGGCCGCAACACGCCTTTCAAAGATTGGCAATTGCGCGGTGCAGTCGCGGCTACGTTTGTTGCAGGCGCAAAATTAATCTAGCCCCGAAGAGAGTACGGATAGCAATGACAAAATATCACAAAATACTTGTGCTCGTATTCCTCGCCGTTTGGGTTTGGGCGGCCATCAATCCATCGTACCGGCATGACTGGTTGCTTGAGAATTATTTAGTCTTCATCTTCGTGCCTGTAATCATCTTCACTGGAAAATATTTCAGGCTGTCTAGTATCTCGTATGGATTGATAACTCTGTTCATGATTTTGCACGTCATCGGTTCGCATTACACTTATGCCGAAGTCCCTTTCGGCTACGCCTTGCAGGAATGGTTAGGCGCGAGCCGCAACATGTATGACCGCCTTGTCCATTTTTCATTCGGACTGTTGCTGGCCTACCCGATACGCGAAATCTTCATGCGCGTTTCAAAAGTGAAGGGAATATGGGCTTATTATTTGCCGCTTGATGTGACGCTCTCTTTTTCGGCCATCTATGAAATCATTGAATGGTTAATAGCCATCAAGACTGCCCCGGAAGCGGGCCTTGCATTCCTCGGCACGCAGGGCGACGTGTGGGACGCTCAAAAAGATATGTTGATGGCCGGAACCGGCGCGTTTATTGCAATGATCGTGGTCGCGCTAATCAACCTGAAATACCAGAAGAATTTTGGAAAAGAGATGAAAGAAAGCTTCACAATAGCAAAGGGCGATGAGCCACTGGGCGAAGTGCGATTGAGCGCGATGCTCAAAGAGAAATGAGCGACCGCCGCATCTGTTTTATCAAACCCTCGACAACGATTCACCTATCGCTTTAGCCACTCGGTCTGCTTCTTTGATGCAATCGCCTGTGGATACGCCGTGCAGGTAATTGCCTATCAGGTCGAGCCCCGCTTGAGCGCTCAACAATTCTTCAATGCGACGCACTCGTTCGACGTGCCCGATATTGTACTGTGGTATCGCGCGCTCCCATCGAGTGATCGTCACAACCTGCGGTTCGCCTGAGATGCCGAGAACTTTTTGAAGATCAGAGTGAACAAGCGTGACTAACTCTGCATCGGCGAGTTGTGCGGCTTCTGTGTTGCGCGCGCCTCCGATGAAGACGGTAACGGGCGCATACCCAGCGGGCGCGCGGCCCTTGAATAAACTCGAATTCCAGACGCAGCCTAAAATGTTCATTCGCTCGCCGGGAGGAACAAGAAATCCGAAACCATCTAGCCGAGTCGCGATTGATGATTTGTCGTACGCGAGACAGACGATAACAAGCGGCGGATAGTATATCTCTTCAAGCAATCGGCTCAATTCATCAGATGAGCTTCGGACGAGCGCAGCAGCCGCTCTTGCAGGCGTGGCGATGACTACGCGCTCGCAGGTGACTTGCTGGCGATTGCCTGCTTGCTCGAATTCCATCGAAAACTTGTAGGGCTGATTTGAAATTTCAAACTTCA
>DATEKX010000244.1:0-2234 GCA_035277165.1 Blastocatellia bacterium
ATGAAACTTGCGAACCTCTATTCGCAGCAAGGACTGCTGGTCGAAGCGCGACAGCAATATCTGCAAGTCGCGGATGCTTACGCTCGACAGGGGCAAACGCGCAAGGCGTTGGAAGCTTATCAGAAGATCGCAGACCTCGACCCTTCAAACACGTCCGTGCGAATGAAGCTCGGCGAAATATACTCGCGCGAAGGAATGACCGATCAGGCGCACGAATCTTTCATACTGGCGGGCGTTGAATTTCTGCGTAAAGGCGACACCGAACAGGCGCTCAACGCAAACCTCAAAGCTATAACTATCAACTCTGACAGTCGGCAGGCGCTCACTGCCATCGCTACTATCTACACGGAGCACGGCCAGATTGATCGAGCCATCAACATTCTCTGCGAAGCATTCGAGCGGAACCCCGGCGATGTGGAGTTGCTGACGATTCTGGGCAGGACTTATCTGTCAGCAGGGATGATGGATGACGCAGAGCGGACTTTTCTCAGTCTCGTCGAACTTGATCGCAACCGTTATCACTACCTGCTCGAAGTCGGGCGACGCTTTTTGCAGATGGGCGACCTTGATCGCGCGGCAGAACAGATTGACGGCTGCCTGGATGTGCTAATCGCTAAACGCGAAGAAGACAAGGCGATTGACTTCCTGCGCAAAGCGCTCGACCGCGATATGAACCATATCGGAGCGCTCAGGCGACTGGCGCAGATTTTTCTCAGAATACGCGAAGACCACAACGTTATCGCAACGCTCAATTCGCTTGTTGAAGCGGCAATGCGAAAGGGCGACGATGTGGAAGCCATAGAAGCTCTCAAAGAGCTTGCGCGGCTCGAACCCGACGAGCCGATGCACTTGCAAAGGCTTTACAACCTCGGCGTGAAAGACATAGTCGAAGCTGATGCGCCGGATGTCATCCGCGCAACAGGCCCGCTCGATTTTGAATCTGCTGCCTTCGATGACACATTCGTAATCAGGCAAATCTCTGAAGCTGAGATACTGGCAGGGCACGGGCAGGTTGATCACGCTGTGCAGATATTGACGGAGATTCTGAATCACGCGCCCGAAAATGTTCAGGTGCATCTGAAGCTCAAAGACATTTACCTCCGAGCGGGGGCGATGGATAAAGCCGCCACCGAATGTCTTAAGCTTGCGCGAATACACGAAACGCGCGGCGAATCGGCTCGCGCAAGCGACTTCGTTGCCGAAGCGCACCAGCTCAATCCGTTGATCGAAATGTCGGAGCCTGAGCCTCTTCACCAGCAGAGCGGCGCATGGTCGAACGAAGCCACAGCTTTCAATTATGATGCGAGCTTTGCCGTTTCAAACGGTGGTTCAAGCCTTGGCGATGGCGGGTTCGAGATACACGAAACATCCGAAGCTATGGACTGGGCAAAGTATCAAACAGGCGCTCTGGCAGATCAACTGGGTTTCGTAACTATGCCGGAAGCGCACGCCGAATCTAACGGCTCGAACGGCGCGTCAAGTCACGATGCCTCATCGAATGGCTCGAATGGGTTTCGATATAGCGATACGCTGGTTGGCGAGCCGGACGAAGCTCTTGCTGTTCCAGACCTTGTCTTCAGTTCAACCGGCAATCTGCCGTCCGACACCATGACCGGAGTGCTGCGCGACGAACTTGAAGGAATAGATTTCTACATAGCGCAGGGGTACGTCGAAATAGCTCAGGACACGCTTGATCGGTTGCGCGCTGAACACGGCGATCATCCAGAAGTTATGGCTCGCTACGAGCAACTCGGCGTAAGCGGCGATGCAGGCAGCGCGCTTGTTAGCCAAGAACAGAATGATTCCGTCGCAACGCAAGAACCTGAACAGACTTCTCCCGGAACTGTCTTCTTTAAAGACCTGCCGGACTTTGACAGCAGTAACGGGAACAGCGCGGTCCCGGACTATCAGGTCGAACTGGAGATGGAAGAAGAGATGGAGAGATTCGCCGAGCAATCGGCAGAATCGTCAGCCGATCAGGCGGCGTCTTCATACGAGAGCGACCAAAGCAATGTTTTGCCGTTCCTTGTCAACAAAGAATCAGGCCCGCTCTATCCGGACCTTCTCGTGCAACTGAACACAAGCGATTTGACGCACGACGCACAGGCGCACGAAGCACAGGTGTACGAGGCGCAGGTGCTCAACGCGCAAATGAACACGAGCGACCTGTTGAACGACACAATGTTTGATTCCGTGCAGCAATCATCAGAGTCTCACGGCGAGCTGGTCAAAAG
>DATEKX010000245.1:0-8105 GCA_035277165.1 Blastocatellia bacterium
CCGTAAAAATCGTTCAGCAATTGGCCGACTCGTTCGCGCGTCATCTCTTCGGTAGTCGTGATGTAAATCGAAGCGAATATGCCGCGCACGGTCGGCAATGAATGCGTTTGAAATACGAGGCCGCTTACGGCTTGCCATTTCGGATTGACCGATGCGAGTAGTTGTTCGACTTCGGGCTGGTGCTGGTGCTCGAAAGTTTTGTAAGCGTAAAAACTGTTTGCGCGCTTCGGATGATGAGTGTTCGCGGCGGCCTTCGCGCCCGACCCCGAAGAGCCGGTTTTTAAATCGGCGATTATCTTTCCCGTCGCGATGCCCGAAGCGATGAACGGATACAAGCCAAGCTCTAGCGCAGTGGCAAAGCATCCGGGGTTTGCTATGCGAGTCGCTTCTTTAATCTGATTGCGATTCACTTCCGTAAGCCCGTAAACAAATTCTCGTTGAACCTCGATAGCCGTGTGCTCGTGGCCATAGAAACGTTTGAACACATCGGCATCGTTCAACCGGAAATCGCCCGACAGGTCTATCACTTTCACAGAGCGGGGAAGCGCGGGCACTATCTCCATCGCTTGACAGTGCGGCAGCGCGAGAAAGACGCAATCCAACTCGCTCAACTCGCGCGGGTCAGGCATCTTTGCGAACTTCAGATCGGTCAGCTTTGCGAAGTTCGGATGGACTTGATCAACACGTTTGCCTGCGTGTTCATTTGCCGTGACGAGCGCAAGCTCGACCTCTGGATGAAACAGCAGGATGCGAAGCAATTCGCTGCCGCCATAGCCCGATCCGCCGAGTATTCCTGTCTTGATCATTTCGTTTTCCGCCGCCTCAAGCTATGGCCGCTTGCGCCGACCACTGCTTCAAATTCTCTTTGATCAGATTTGCCAGTTGCTCCCCGTGATTGACCGCGTTGGCCGCAGGGATTCCAAGCTCTGTTCGCACATAATCCGCGCCCATCTGCGAATCGGTCACGGGGCCTGACACTACGTCAATCTGTACGTTGCGCGCGGCGAGCAATTCGCGCCCGCCCCATGCGCCGACGAAATCACTGGCGCAAAAAACCAGCGCAGCCGTCGCAGCCATCAACTCCTGATCTTTGAATATAGTCTCGACCGCGTAGCCGCCAAGCAATCCGTCGCCCAGTTCAATGACTATGCAATCGGGTTGATCTTCGGCGAGTTTGCCTATCACGCCTTTTGCGATGGGCGCAAGATCAGTCACTCCGACAGTCGAAGGCAAGCCGCAATCCAGAAAGCTCAGAGTTTTGATCGCGCCGTGATCCTGCATGTTGAGCGTGTCGCGCAGGCAGGCTACGCCCGCGAGCTTTGCCGCGCCGACGCGCATCCCTGCCCGCGCAAGGTGCTTGATGATCTCTGTCACCGCATAGGTCTTGCCGGAATTCATGCACGTGCCTGCAACAAGAACGAGCGGCGCTGTCTGTTCGAGCGTCGCGCGCGGAGCGATTGCGCCTTCTTGTATATTCATAATCTCGCCATCGCGCACGGGCATTCCGATCACTTCGACCTCGATTGCATTGTTGAGGCTATGATGATGGCCGAGGCACTGGCCTACCAGTCCGCCGAGGTTGAGCAGGTGCAAACGGTCTCCGGCCTTGATGCTCGCGGGCACGTCGCCGATGAAGCCTTTGAGCGCGCGACGATAACCAAGCACGCCCGCGATGATGTCGCCCGGATTGATCTTCGCCATTCGACCCGTGACAAGTTCGAGCGTGTTATAAGTCGCGTTGTCCGTCAGCGTGCGCACTACGACTACGTTTCCCGCTCGCGCTTCGCAGCGAGTAGTTATCTCAAGCTCGTGCGTCAGTCCGAGATTCACTGTTGATGACGCGATCTTGTCTACGCGCACGAGCCGCACATCTGCGCTCGGCGTGCCGACAGTTGCCAGATCATTTTCAATTGCGTGCTTGCTCGACATGGTTTGCTCCTTCTAGTCCGTGTTTGCAGTCATTTTTCTCATTCTCAATCGCAGCGCGTTGAGCTTGATGAATCCTTCGGCGTCGCGCTGGTTGTAGACCGTATCGCGCTCGAACGTGGCGAACGCTTCAGAGTAAAGCGAAAGCGGCGAGCGACGGCCCGTTACATCGCAATTGCCTTTGTAGAGTTTCAACCGCGCCGTTCCCGTCACATTCTTCTGAGTCTCGTCAATCAAAGCGCGGATGGCTTCAAACTCGGGCGTGTACCAGAAGCCGTAATAGATCATCTCGGCTACGCGCGAGTTCAGTGAATCTTTCAGGTGCGCGACCTCGCGGTCGAGCGTGAGCGATTCGACTGCTCGATGCGCGGCTTGAAGAATTGTCAATCCCGGCGTTTCGTACACGCCGCGCGACTTCATGCCGACAAAGCGATTTTCGACCAGATCAACACGGCCTATGCCGTGCTCGCCGCCTATGCGATTGAGCCGGTCGAGAAGCGAAGCAGGCGACAATTTTTCACCATCAACCGCGACAGGCACGCCCGACTCGAAATCAACTTCGATGTAGACGGGCTTGTCGGGCGCGTCTTCCGGCGAGCGAGTCAGCAGGAATATTTCGGCTGGCGGCTCGGCCCACGGGTCTTCGAGTATTCCGCCTTCATAGCTGATGTGCATCAGGTTGCGATCCATTGAATAAGGCTTCTCTTTGGTCGCAGTGATCGGGATTTCGTAGCGTTCGGCGTAGGCTATCAAGTCCGAGCGCGATTTGAATTCCCACTCGCGCCACGGCGCTATCACGCGAATGTTCGGTTCGAGCGCATAATAAGTAAGCTCGAATCGAACCTGATCGTTCCCTTTGCCTGTGGCTCCGTGCGCAACGGCGACGGCTCCTTCTTTGCGCGCAATCTCGATCTGCTTCTTTGCGATCAAAGGACGGGCAAGCGATGTGCCCATCAGGTATACGCCTTCGTAGACGGCGTTTGCCTTGAGCGCCGTGAAGACGAAATCGCGCACGAACTCTTCGCGCAGGTCTTCGACGTAGAGCTTCGACGCGCCTGTAGCCAAGGCTTTCTCTTCGAGTCCGCCAAGCTCTTCGGCCTGACCTACGTCCGCCGCGAAGCAGACGACTTCGCAGCCGTAAGTCTCTTTAAGCCATCTTAGTATTACGGAAGTGTCCAGCCCGCCTGAATATGCGAGCACGACTTTATCTATTTTCTCTTTCTGCATCCCCGGTTCCTTTTCCAAGTCTTAAATTGCCCGCGACGGTCGTCTCTGTTGACCATCAGGCGGCGCGAAAAGCTTGATAATTTTTTTAATCGCCGCGCGTTGAGCTTCAAGGTTTTTCACCGCGACAAACATCGTGTCGTCGCCTGCTACTGTTCCGATCACCTCTTCTATCTTCGCGCGGTCTATGGCGAGCGCAGCAGGCGACGCCTGGCCCACGTCCGTCTTTATGACGATCAGGTTATCGCCCGCCGTTTCAATCTCGAAGATCGGCCCTCCCGCCATCAATGGTTGAGCAGCCGTGTAGTAGCCATTAATCTTCGTCAGCCCAAGCTCTACGATGTCGCGCGAAACGCTCGACTGAGTCGCCACTATGCCGCGCCGCAAAAGCTCTTTTGCAAGCTTCTGTTGAGTCCCTACGCGCCGCGCGTTGATGATCTCAAGAATCGTGTCTTGTCGTTCTGTTTTCATAAAATCCAAATAATATGCACAAATACTGCATATTCAATTATTAGATGCATAATTATGCACACGAGTTTGCTTTCAGTCAAACAGGATTTGCCGTGGAAAGTTGAAAAAGGCGAGGTGGTTGAAGGGAGGTATTGTGTAGTTTCGGCCTGCGCCGTTATAGGTTTAACCGCAGAGCGCACGAGCGTTGCTTGCGCGTGGGGAGACTCTGCGGTTAATGGCGAGTTTTACGAATTGCTAAAATGATCTGCTTTTGTCACGGAAGATCAGCAGATATATGCCTGCGGCGAATACGGGAAACAACACGATCAGAACTATCAAGACGATCTTTGAGAAGGTGTCGCGGTTTGAATTCATTATGTCAGTGAGAGCAAATATATCGAGAACGATTGCAGCTAGTATCCATAACATTGGAAACATATTTGTCAAATCTCCTTTTGCTTGATAAAGGCAGCGGATTTATCTACACGGTCGCGGCCATTGAAACTTACGAGCGATATTATAGTAAAGTTCTACAAGAGTAATAAAGAGCGCGAGTGATCAGGACTGAAACTGCTCATATTGTGGCTAATCTTGACACACGCGAGCCGCCGCCCCTAAAATGCTGAGCGACGCATTCCTTTCTCTTAATTCGACTGGGAGCGATTTTAACGATGCCTTTAAGGCGCTTCTTCTCTGTTCGATTTCTGCTGACTTTCATCTGTCTTCTTTCAATCACGTCGCCGCTTGTTTCTAATCTCGGCTTGCGGGTAAGGGCTGAAGGTTCGGAACCGCAAGAGCTTGAAGTGTTTCAAGGCTATCTCGAAGCTGCGCCTTTAGGGATGGATATTCGCTATGCCTGGACGTTGGCAGGCGGGCACGGTGAAAACGTCCGCATCGTTGATGTTGAATACAATTGGAATCTGGATCATAACGATTTGCTCGCAGCCACTTCGGATCTGTTTGTGTATGTCAAAGGCGTGAATCCGCTGTCGGATAGGATCGTTGATGAAGGGAACAAGAATCACGGGACGGCTGTGCTCGGCATGCTTTCTGCGGCCCCTGATGGGATTGGCGTAACGGGCATCGCTTATGGCGCAAAGCTCGGACTGGTCAACCCGCTCGTCGAAGGAACCGTTGCCGATATCTCAGGCACAATCCGTCGCACGGTGTCTAAAATGGAAGCGGGCGATATATTGCTGCTCGAACAACAGTCAATCGCCGGGCCGCGCTTCGATCCGGCGACAGGGCGCGGACTTGTGCCAATCGAATACGAGTCGAAAATATTTAAAGAGATCAAGTCAGCGACCGAAAAGGGCATCGTCGTAATCGAATCATCCGGCAATGGTTTCGAGAATCTCGATCACCCCGCATACAACGGCGCGTTCAACCGCGACAATCGCGATTCGGGTGCGATAATCGTTGGCGCAGGTTTGCCCGAAGGCCCTCTCTACGGCGAAGGCCCGGACAGGACGCGCACACAGGAATCCAACTACGGCGCGCGCGTTGATGTGCAGGGGTGGGGCAGATTCATCACAACTACAGGCTTCGGCGATTTGCGGCACGATCAAGGCGAAAACAACTGGTACACGATTGATTTCGGCGCGACCAGCGGCGCGACCGCCATGGTCGCGGGCGCAGCCGCATTGATTCAAAGCATAGTGAAAGCGCGCGGTCTCGCGCCGCTTGCGCCTAAGGACTTGCGCCAGTTGTTGGTCTGCACAGGCTCTCCGCAAAGAGGCAATCTGAGCGAGCACATCGGCCCGCGCCCGAACCTCCGCGCGGCTCTTGCGCTTCTGGATGGAGTAGCGCCAGAGGCGGAGCCTGAAATAACATCGGTCAAAAAGAAATCCGGCGGCAAGCTCACAGTTGACGGCAACGGATTCACACCGGACGACTCCATAATTGAAATAGATGGAACGGCGGTCACTAAATTGAAGTACCCTTCCGATTTTCAAACACCCTGCGGCCTCACTGCCCGCATAACGACTAAGAAAAACGTAAACGATTTGCTTCCTCTCGGCGTGAATGTCTCAATCACCGTATTCACTCCCTCTACGGGCAAACGTTCTGCGCCTTTTACCTATCGTCGCGATTAAATAGTCTGGAAAGTCTAGCGAGTATGGAGAGTTAATCTCTACCATACTGGTTAGACCCGCTGGCATTATGCTTGCCTTATTATTCTGAAGTCCGAGTTTGTGTACGCTAGGACGACAGACAAGACGAAAGAATCGAGCATAGGAGAGGGAACATGAACGTTTTTGATATTCTCAAGGAAGATCACAAGAAAGTGTCAGCCATTTTCGAGAAGCTTGAACCGACTACAGAGCGCGGGGTTAAAACACGCGAAGAACTCTTTGCGCGCCTCAAAACAGAGCTTGATGTTCACGCGCGGGTTGAAGAAAAGGCTCTTTATCCAGTCCTTGAACAGATGGAGAAGACGCACGACATAACTTTGGAAGCCATAGAAGAGCATCGCGTTGTTAAGCATCTTCTCGCCGAGTTGGATAACATGGCGAAAGACAACGAGCAATGGATGGCAAAATTGACTGTGCTTAAAGAGAACGTCGAGCATCACGTCGAAGAAGAAGAGAGCGATATGTTCAAAAAGGCTCAATCCGCTTTGAGCAAAGAGCAGATTGAAGATTTGACCAGTCGCGTTGAAGCCGAAAAGACGAAACAGATGGCCGCGGCACAGAAATAATCGCAAGTTAATATAAAAACTTGCTTGCGACTGATGATTGATAAGACATAAAGACTCTACGCCAGCCGATGGGGCGTAGAGTCTTTGCTATCTTAATTGCGGCAGTTTCTCAGGCAAGCTTCGAGTCGTTGTTTCGCTTCGCGCAGACATTCTTCTCGCCGGTCGGGAGGCATATCGCGGCAACGCCTCACAGCTTCTCTATGTTCTTCACGACAATGGCGCGCGCAAGGATGTCGTCTATCTTGTCCATCCTGCCCACCCTGTCGCTGTGCCGCCTGTGTAGATGCGATCACCCCCACGCAAAACAAGAGCACTACTAGCATCAATAATTTTCTCATTAGAAAATACTCCTTTCATCTTCGGGCATACCTACCCTCAAGGATGCCGAAACGTTTCAGCATCATGTTGAGATTTTGATTAAAGCAATGCGGGAGACGCTTACTTGTTATGACGCGCGGAAGTTGTGACTGGTTTGAAAATAAAAAGCCGTTATATCAAATTACAATAATCCTCGATTGCGTCACGGTTTCTTTTCAACCGGGCGCAGCTTTTCTAAAACCTGAAACGCTTCGTTAGTTATGAAGCTGCCGAACCCAATGCCGAACAACGAGATTGATGATTCGTAAGTCTGATGCCTGTATTCATCTTCGGTGATGATGTAGCCGAGCGCGTCGTTGGTTAATCCGAGCAGAAAAGTTTTCTCGAATCCCAGCAGCTTGCCGCGATCTTTCACTTGAAAGTTCAATATGCTGCTCAGCTCGCCGGGTATCGTCACAAACGCGATTTTGTTATCGAACGAGATTGCGTTGACTTCCGTGTCATACGCAGGCGGGAACGCGATATTTGCGGGGAACTTTGGCGGCGGTTGCGGTTTGATCTGAAACGTGTTGCGCGCCAGCTTGATTTCGACCGTGTCCTGCGACTTGATCATCAACGTGACTTTGAAGACTTCGGCGGCCAGTATCGTGCCCACGTTTTCTGCGCGATCCCATTCGGTCTCGCCTTGAAAAGCGCGTGGAGCTACTGTGCCCTGCGCGCCGTTGGCGAATATAGCCACGCAATCGCCGCCTATCATTCGTTCGAGCGCACGCCGAGCGTAATAAACATAGTCTGCTGAAAACTCGAAATTTTTCGCGCCTAAAACCGTCGGATGCGCGGCAAAGTTCATAAGCACGGCAACGGGTTTTCCGGTCGCCGCCGAGTCTACGCGAATCACGCCCACCTCTGGATCGATAGGGCCATTGGGCGGCCACGTAGAACGGAAACGCGATACTTGCGCCGCGCCCGCGCCGAAAGCGATGCGCGCAGGTTTCAGGTCTTTGCTGGCTGCGATGATTGCTTGCGCTGCGCGCTCAGAGTAATAATCGCGCGTCTTCACGTCGTAGCGACCGGCCAGAGCAGGGAAGATTTCAAGGTATGCTCCGCCGCCCGCGTGCGTGTGTGATGACATCACGAAAATGTGATCGGGCTGTATCTGCGCGGCTTCGGCTGCGATTGCTCGTATGCGCTCGACCATGCCGTGATCGAATCCGAGATGATCAACGCTGACGAAAGCTATTTTCTGCGCGCCGTTGTCAATTATCAGCGCGCGCGCTTCGGTCGGGTCGTGCACGCCTGTTGAAGGTTTGCCCAATCGCCCGCCGTATCCTGCGAGCGGAGTGCCAATAGTCGGCGTGATGTCGGATTTGCCAACGCCAGCCATAATCTTTCCCTGCGCGTTTGCGGCTGACGCTGCGCAGGCAATGATGATGAAATTCGCGAGTGCAATTGAAATTTTTCGTTTCATAATCGCCTGTTAAGTAGC
>DATEKX010000246.1:0-7509 GCA_035277165.1 Blastocatellia bacterium
AGCTCGCGCGCGCAAACCCGGGTCTCGGCATAGGGTGTCATCTCGCCGCCGTCGGCGGTCGCCCGGTCGCGCCAGCCAGTGAAGTCAGCTCGCTTGTCGATGATGAAGGGCGGCTGCCGCGCACGCTAACCGATTTGATGAAGCTGCTGATGCGCAAAAGAGTGAAGGTCGAAGCCATCGAGCGCGAGTTTAGCGCGCAGGTCGAGCGCGTCATCCGGGCAGGCATAACGCCAACGCATCTTGATTCGCATAAACACTCGCACACGCATCCGGTAGTTATGAAAGCTCTCGCGCGCGTGGCCGTTCAGTTCAAAATTCCCTGCGTGCGTAATCCGTTCGAGAGCGTATTTGCGCCCGCGCGAACGGGTGTTGCCGCGCGGGCGCGGCGGCCTGTTTATCTGAAACAATATGCGCTGTCTGCCGCAATCGCGCCGCGCATGCTTTCTTTCAAGCGGCTCGCGCGCGAGCACGGGTTGAAAGCGCCTGATTATCTTTGCGGCGTGAGGCTGACCGGATTGCTTGATTCGGAAGCGATGCGAAGCGTGATCGAATCGCTTAAAGAAGGCACGACCGAATTGATGTGCCATCCCGGAATTCATGATGAAGAGCTTGAAAGCGCGCACACGCGATTGAAGCGTGAGCGACAGCAAGAACTTGAAGCACTGATTGATCCGGCGACACAAAAATGCGCTAATGAACAGGAAGTGAAGCTGATCAATTATCGGGAGTTTGCAGAAAGCCATGTTTGAAGCTGATGTCGAAAGCCCAAAATATTCCGTAGTCGTCCCGTTTCATAACGAACAGGAGAGCGTGGGCGAGTTGCACGATCAATTATCTAAGGTGATGACCGGGCGTTACGAGCCTGTCGAATTCATATTCATAGACGACCACAGCACAGACCGGACGCTTGAAATGCTCAAAGAGATCGCAGGGCTTGACCCGCGCGTTGTGGTGATTCGACTAAAAAGAAACTACGGCCAGACCGTAGCGCTTGCGGCTGGATTCGATTACGCGGAAGGCGACGTTATTATTTCGATGGACGGCGACCTGCAACACGACCCGGCGGATATACCCGTGTTGCTCTCAACTTTTGAAGAGACGAATGCTGACATCGTGAGCGGATGGCGCAAGAAGCGCGTAGATAATTTCCTGCTGCGCCGCGCGCCTTCGCGTGTTGCCAACTGGCTGATGTCAAAACTTTCGGGAGTGGACATTCATGATTTCGGAACGACCTTCAAGGTCTATCGCAAAGACACGATCAAGCAGATAAAACTCTACGGCGAGATGCATCGTTTCATTCCCGCGCTCGCATCCTGGAACGGCGCGACGATAGTCGAAGTGCCAATCAAAAACATAGAGCGTCCCGGCGGGCGGTCGCACTACGGGCTGTCGCGGACGATCCGAGTTTTATTCGACCTGCTGACGATCCGCTTCCTGCTCAAATACGTGACGCGCCCTCTGCACTTCTTCGGCCCAATCGGTTTGCTGAGCACGATGATAGGGTTTGCGATTATGGTCTGGATGCTGGCAAAGAAAGCTATTTACGGCATAGACCTGTTCGAGGTGCATGGCCCGTTGATGCTGCTGGGCGCAGTGCTGATACTGGCAGGCGTGCAGTTGATTTCGTCCGGCCTGATCGGAGAGATGTTGAGCCGAACTTACTTCGAGTCGCAGGGCAAGCCGATTTACGCGATTGAAAAGATAATCACCGGAAAGCAGAAAGCAGTAGGCAGTAAGCAATGAAGCTCCGTAGGAGCGACCCTTTGATTCAGAGGTCGCTCCTACGGAGCTACAGCAAACTCTATAGACGACGATGCTATAGACAGGTCGCTCCTACGGAGCTTCAATCTTCGATGATGAAGTAATCCGCGTGGCGAAGCTCTGATTCCTGCCGCGCGGGTTGTTTCAATCGAACAGTGTCGCGACGGATTCGCTCTGACACGACGACGCGACTTTCTTCGCCAAAGTCCAGCAGTACGTGAACAGGCTTGTTATCGAACCGCTCCGATTTTTCGGCGTGCTCAAGAATCTTTTGGCCGCGCGTGCCGCCAATCTTTTTGAACATCTCGACGCTGCGCATCTCGCCTTCGCGGTCAACGACTATCACAGGAACCATCCCGGCATTCTCTGATTCTGCTTCAGCAAGTTGTTCTCGCTGTTCGCTCAACAGATTTGAAAGCTTCGCGAGCAACTCCTGATCGATTGCTTCGCTCGCAGGCTTAGGCTTGGCAAAACTGCTCTCTTCCCATTCGCGAATCATTTCCCATGCCTGCGCGGGCATCTCGCCTTGAATTGTGTTGTAGCGCGAGGCTGCGCTTTCGGCCCTTGCGTATTCGGCTATCTCTGCTGCGCAACTTTGGCACAGTGCGATGTGCGCAGCCACTTGTGAATTACGAGCGCGCGACCGATTTCCGTAGAAGAACGAAGCTATCGCGCTTATGTCTGGATGCTCCTGCGCGATTTCAGATTTGATATTTGGACTTTGAGATGATTCACCGACTTCGGACTTCAGCGCGCGAACCAGATCAGCAACCGAAGCGCAACCGGCGCAGCCCGCCAAATGCTGTTCGATCATCTGGCTTGTGTTGGCGTCGAGCGTGCCGTTCAGATAATCGAACAACTGTTTGTCTGGATGTGCTGACCGTTTTGCCATTATCCCCTTCACTTACTGCCTGTAACCTTCAGCCCTTTTCCGCCGAGCAACGATTCGGCTGAAGTAATCCCGCGTTCGCGCAACCACTTCTCTAATCGCACTCGCAATCGCCGCGCGCGTTGGTAAACCAGATCTTCCGTAATCTCGTACTTCTCAGAAATCTCTTTAGCATTCTGATTGCCTATGATGTATTCGTTCACGATAACGCTGTCTGTCCAGTCGCGACATACATCCGAAAGCAAGTTTTCAACAACCTCGCGCTGCTCGCGGCTGATGGCCTCCGCCTCAGGCGAAGGAGCTTTCGACGCCGCAAGCTCGACCGCAGACGGTTCATCCGAGTCCGGGTCAGCCGCCGCTCGCGGAGTCCACGACTTGTCGCGCCCGACGCGGCGAATCGTGTCAATCATCTCGCTCGAAGCGATGCGGGCGATGAAGCTCGAAAGCTTGCCCTGCCTGCGCCATTGCACCAGCCCGCGATAAACTTTAAAGATCACGCGCGAAATCACATCGTCCGCCGAATCCCATGCGGGGAAACGAAACCGCGAGTTGCGCACGACATGACTTATCAGCCATTGATAACGAGCGATTATCACCTCAAAGCAGAGATGAGCGCTCGCGCGGTCGCTTTTCGAGCGGGCGAGGAACATGTCAACAAGTTCCTCGTCGCTCAAATTATCGAGCCTGTCTCGTTCAGGCTTGGTTTCCGCTATTGAACTCTTCGACATGCGCTCACTCTTGACGACCGTATATGACCGATTGCCCGGCGTGCGCATTCTAACATTGAGTCCGACTCGCTCCGCAAGTCCATTGAGCTAGACGGAGGCGCGGGCGTTTGCCTGACAAAAGCGATTACTTCTTTCGCGGAATGCCGATCAACAACGCCATCGGCCCTGCCATCAACAGCCACATAGTCGCGCCGAGTCCGTACCGTTCGGCAAGCATTCCTAAAGCGAGCGGAACAAGGCCGCCCGTGAATTCAAATATGCTGCTGATAGACATCACCGCGCCGCTACGACCGGGCATGCTTGAATACAACTGCGCTTTGAGAATTGAATACCATCCTGCGTTCATCAACCCCATCAAGCCGACCAGAACTAACTTCGCCGCAAACCCGGGCGCTAACAAAAACGCGGGGAACAGCAAGGCCATGACGGACGCGCTCACGCGCAGGTAGCTTAATCCGCGAACTCGTTCAAGCAACGGGATCAGCAAAAAATCGCTCGACAAACCCACACCCGTCCACACTGCCACCGCAAGCGCCGCTTTCGATTCGCTCGCGCCGACTACGTCAACAAAGTACAGCGCCAGAAACCCATTCGGCACGTCCAGCATCAGATCGGAAAACTGAAGCAACAATAACCACCTCAGCACATCGCGCCGTCGAAAAGCGATCAGAGCATTCCTTGCGCTCTCGGCAAAACTCAACTGGCTGTCTTCAGAGTGGTCTGTTTGAAACGAGAAGCGCCACGCCAGTCTGAGGAGCAGCAACGCAAAAAAAACGAGTGCAAAAAAGACGCTTCGCCAACTTGCGCCCATCGCGACGGCAGAGCTTAAGACAATCGGCCCCGCGACCATCCCGACCGATCCAGCCAGCGCCCAACGCGCCATGTTATGTTCGTGGCGCGTCGGGTCTGCATCCATCAGCGAGGCTTGCGCGAGGCCGACAAACGCGCCCGACGCCGGATTAAATAATATGAAAGCCGCGAGCAATACCAGAAAACTGCTGCTCGCGGCTGTCAGCGCCATAGCGGAAACGAACGCCACGCCTCCGCTTAATATAATCACACGCCTGCCGCGCACATCCGCGAGGATGCCCAGAAATATTTCAGCGATGCTGCCGATGGTATAAGGGACTGTGAGCAACAGCCCGATTTGAACGTAAGAGAGTTCGAGGTCGTTGCGGATGAGCGGCCACGCGGCTCCGATAGCGCCGCTCACAATTTCGTCCAGAAACTCGATTAACAGTAACGTGAGAGTAAATGACAACAGGCTTCGCCCGACCTTGCTTGCTTGCAAGGGGGAGCGAACGGCTTTGTGACGCAACATAAATTATGATTCCCCTTTCCTCAGTAGTGATAAACACGCAAGTGAAGCAAGCGCTTTATCGAGGCGGAGGAATCACTGATCGCGCCAGACAAAACCATCGGCGGCGTGATGGTGAGTTAGGGTGTCGGACTTACCAGGGCGGATGTTTCATGAGATCACCTTTCTTTCAATTCGCGCGAGCAGATTGTTGCATGCCAACTGCGCTTTCGTAAATCACGCGCGAAATATCTGCGATGAGCTTGTGCGCGCGCTTTTCATCCTGAATGCCGCGCGTCAGCACGACCAGAACGTAAGGCTTTCGATTCGGCAGAAAAATTATCGCGGCGTCGTGATTGACTTTCGTAATAGAGCCGGTCTTGTGCGCGACTCGCGCTGTTCGAGGCAAGCCCGCGGGGATGCCTTCGTTGAACTGCTGATCGAGCATCACTTTGACCATTTCATCCGAAGCTTTCTCGGACACGGCGCGGCGTTCGGCTATGCGACGAAGAATTATCATAAGGTCGCGCGCTGTAGTCGTGTTGTTCATCCCGCGTTCATAAGCCTTGCTGTCTTCAACGCCGCGCAGAACGCGAATCCGGTTTGCGCCGATGTTATGCATCAAATGCATCACTCGCGGGGCAGTTACTTTCTCGATCAGGATGTTAGTCGCAAGGTTGCTGCTCGCGATAATCATCAGGCGCATAAGCTCGCGAATGGTTTCAGTCTGGCCCACTTTTTTGTAGAGCGACGGCTCGGAATCATCTTCGACAGAGACCGAATAATGGCTGCCATCGGCTATGCTCAGAAAATCGTTTTTGATCGGGATAGCGTCGTCGAGCGAAAACTTGCCCTGAGCGGCCTGGCGATAGATTTCCATCATCACAGGCACTTTCATGGTGCTCGCAGCGTGAAAGTTTTCGTCCGCGTTAATCAAGACTTCGCCGCCCGTAGCCAGATCGTGAAAAGCTACGCCGACCGTCTCTGCGTCGCTCGCGCGCGTCAGCTCTTCGATCTTCTTTTTCACATCACCCGCAGGCTTTCTGGAATGATCAAAGGCTGAGGCTTGCGGCAGAGGCGGAATTACGCAAAGCAGCAAGGTCATCAACAGAACGCGAAACTGTATGGCGAGAGTATTACGTTGAGAGCTTTTCATTTTTCAAAAACGTTTCAGCGCGCGAGCCATCAATCCAAGTCCCGCCGCAAAGAGCACCAGCATGATAATGACATTGAACAGAGTCGTCTGCCGGAAATATATTTCCAGATTCGTAAGTATGCCAACGAAGATGACGACTGCGCTCGCGCCCGCAAGCAACCAGCCCGCTATGGACTTGCCGTTGAAAAACAGCAGTCCTACTCCGATCACCAGCGGAATCAGTGTAAACCCGAAAGTGTTTTCGCCCCACCAGCGCCAGTAACCGCTCGTCACATTCACTTGATTCATAATCAGGTAGCCGCCCGCTATTGCAAGCGCCAGCCCGAACAGAAACAGGCCCAACCCGCCCGGTGTTCCGCCCGGCGAAAACCTGTAATCCCTTGATTCTTCGTCAGTTTTGCTCTTGCTTTCCAAAGCCTTGTCCTTTCCACCTGCAAATTACTGATTAACTGCCAGACGAGACTCGACGATGCTTGTGACAATTTTGTGACAACTTTCCTGGCGATGCTTTGAGAGTCCCGCTATAGCTTTTCGCTTGCTCTCATCCGTCGCGTGAGTGTAGCGAGAAGCCATCTGCAATGTGGCGTGACCGAGTATAGCAGCGATAGTGAATGCGTCAACTCCGGCATCCGCCATTCTCGTGGCAGCCGTGTGCCTCAAGTCGTGAAACCTGAAATCTTCAATATTTGCCTTAGCGGTGGCAACCTTGAAAGACTTCTTCACCTGAGGCAACGTATTGCCAAAGACCCGCTCAGAGCCGTTGTCACGTAGCGCAAGAAGCTCTTGCCTTGAAATTTCATTCATCGGCACAACTCGATCTTTGCCGCTTTTAGTGTTAGTGACGTAAATGCAGTCACGATAAAAATCAACCTGCGGCCAGCGCAAATTAACGATCTCACCTTGACGCATTGCAGTCTGCAAAGCAAGCACTACGATAGGTCTAAGGTAAGCGTGCTTCCCTGTCAAAACGGCCATCAGAGCTTCTTCTTCAGATTCAGTCAGGTAACGAGTTCGCTTATTGTCCTCACGCAGAAGCTTCACGCGGCTGCAAGGGTTCTCGCTAATAAGCCCGTTGTCGCGAGCCGTAGAGAGAATCTTCGACAGACACTGAAGCTCCCGGTTGACAGTAGCAGCAGATCGCGGTTTGCCTCCCCTCACAGAAGTTGCAGTCCTGTCCCTTTTGAATTTCTCGATCATCATTGGCGTGATTTCATTAAGCTGCCAGTTACCAAACTGTTTAAGAATGACCTTGGCGTGAATGGCGTCAGCCGAAAGAAACGATCTTTTGTTGGCCTGAGCATCGGGCATATAAACCTGCTCGACAAACTCAGTGAAAGACCTGAAAGAACCGTTTCCGAAGCGTCCTTCATACACATCAAGCCTTATTTTAGCTTCGGCCTTGTTGGCCTGAGCTTTGTTTCGTGCCTCTTGTATTACTCCCCGATAGCGCGTGTGACGAACCATAAAGTCGTAATACCACTTGTCACCTCTTTTTTTTACTGACATTCGTACCTTCCTTTCCAGCCACTGACCATTGGAAGGTTGGCATAATCATACATGAAGTTCATGTTGGGATGCTACAGTCTTATTGAATCTTTTGAATTAGTCCATTCTAGGATTTCATCAAGGAGAAATATCGTGCGACGGCCTGCCTTATGGAACGGAATATTACTTTGAG
>DATEKX010000247.1:0-4221 GCA_035277165.1 Blastocatellia bacterium
CGACGCGGCGAGTTCATGCAGGAAGCTGTGCCTGCAGGCGAAGGCGCGATGGCGGCCTTGATGGGCTGCGACATCGAAACGGTTCGAGCCGTCTGCGTCGAAGCTTCCGAACAGGGCGTTTGCGCTCCCGCGAATGTGAACTCGCCGAGCCAGATTGTCATTGCGGGGCACAAGTCAGCGGTCGAGCGCGCGGTCGAGCTTGCGAAACAAAAAGGCGCGAAACGCGCAGTCATGCTTTCGGTCAGCGCGCCGTTTCATTGCGACCTGATGAAGCCAGCAGCCGAGCGCCTTGCGCCTGTGCTTGCTGAGATTGAATTTGCAGATTTGAACGCGCCGCTTGTAACAAATGTAGATGCGGCTATTATCACTAAAGGGAGCGATGCCCGCGACGCGCTCGTAAGACAGGTAGCGTCGCCCGTTCGCTGGAGCGAATCCGTGAAGCGCTTGCTCGATGAAGGAGTGACGCGCTTCGTCGAATTAGGGCCGGGCAAAGTGCTGTCGGGCCTTGTGCGGCAGGTGAGCCGCGAAGTTAAAGTTTTGAATGTTGAAGTTTTGAATGTCGAAGACGCCGATTCGCTTGATCGAACGGCTGGAGCTATGGGATTTTAAATTCTGGTTTTTAATTTGAAAAACATCTAGGAGGAAGTTCGAAATGGCTGAAGGTTCCGTTGAGGAAAGAGTGAAATCAATCATAGTTGATGAGTTGGGCGTAGACGAAGGTGAAGTCACCGCAAACGCGCGCTTCATCGATGATCTGGGCGCAGACTCGCTCGATACGGTTGAGCTTGTCATGAGATTTGAAGAAGAGTTCGGCATAGAGATTCCCGATGAGGACGCCGAAAAAATTCAGAGCGTGCGCAACGCCGTAGACTACATAGAGCAGCACACCAAGCCGTAGCGCGCTTTCAACCCGGAGGAATTTCACTTGAATCGTCGAGTAGTAGTTACAGGTATCGGCCTGATCTGCGGTTCGGGCAAGACTAAGGAAGAAGTATGGTCCAACTTGCTCGCGGGCCGAAGTTCAATCGGCTCTATAAGTCGGTTCGACGTTACCGCCTTTCCCGTGCGCATAGCGAGCGAAGTGAAAGAATTTGACCCCTTGAAGTTCTTCGAGAAGAAAGAGGTCAAGAAGATGGACTTGTTCATTCACTATGCGGTGGCGGCTGCGCAAGAGGCTATGGACGATTCAGGACTTCCGATAACCGAAGAGAATGCGACCCGCGTAGGTTCTTACATCGGTTCGGGAATAGGCGGGTTCGGCGTGATCGAACGCGAACACGAAAAATTCCTGAAAGGCGGGCCGGGCAAAATATCACCGTTCTTTATACCCGCTGCGATTGTAAATCTCGCAGCGGGCCATGTCTCGATTCGCTTCCGAGCCAAAGGCCCAAACTCGGCTACGTGTACTGCCTGCTCTACGGGAGCGCATGCGGTGGGCGATAGCTTCAAGATCATTCAACGCGGCGACGCGGACGCGATGATCTGCGGCGGGGCGGAGGCTGCGATCACGCCGATGGGAGTCGGAGGGTTCGCGGCCATGCGCGCGCTTTCAACTCGCAATGATGACCCTGAAAGGTCAAGCCGCCCATTCGACGCTGACCGCGACGGTTTTGTAATCGGCGAAGGCGCGGGCGTTTTGATACTCGAAGAACTCGAACACGCCAAAGCGCGCGGCGCAAAGATTTACGCAGAGATGTCAGGCTACGGCATGTCGAGCGATGCTTTTCACATCACGCAGCCGTCCGAAGATGGCGACGGAGCCTTTCGCGTGATGTCGAATGCCATCAAGGACGCAGGGATAAAGACCGAGGAAGTTGATTACATCAACGCGCACGGGACTTCGACTTACTACAACGACAAGCTTGAGACGATGGCGATAAAGCGCGTCTTTGGCGATTCGGCGTACTCGATTCCCGTCAGCTCTACGAAATCGATGATGGGCCACTTGCTCGGAGCGGCTGGCGGCGTGGAGGCTGGCGTCATCGCTCTTGCGTTGCGCGATCAAATTATTCCGCCGACGGTCAATTACGAAAAGCCTGATCCCGAATGCGACCTCGATTACGTGCCGAATGCCGCTCGGCGATTGCCGATGAAGTACGCGCTGTCGAATTCATTTGGTTTCGGCGGCACGAACGCCGCGTTATTGATGAAGCGGTACGAAGCCGATTAAAAGCGAAGTTCAAATAAGAACTCACCGCAGAGGCAGAAGAAGCGATGAATATTGTTCATAGTTCATCACTTCTTCTGCCTCTGCGGTAATAATTAGAGGATAAACATGAACATAGTCGTATGTTTGAAACAGGTCCCCAAGAAGGACTCGATTTTAAGAATTGGCGCAGACCAAAAATGGATTGACGAGCGCGACCTCAGCTACGAGATGAGCGAGGCCGACGCTTACGCGCTCGAAGAAGCGCTGCGCCAGAAAGAGAAGCACGGCGGCGAAGTCGTGGTCATTTCGCTTGGCCCTGAGCGCGTGCGGCAATCAATCAAAGAAGCGCTTGCGAAAGGCGCAGACCGCGCTATTCACCTGCACGACCCCATCTTTGACACGGCAACGGATGCGCTTGCGATAGCTCGCGCGCTTGCCGGAGCGTTGAAGGATGAAAAGTGCGATCTGATTTTCACAGGGCTTCAGTCGGATGACTACGGGTTTGCGCAGGTCGGCCTCGTGCTTGCAGAGATGTTGGGGCTTTCGAGCGCGACCATCGTCATGGAAGTGCAGCCCGAAGAAGGAAGCGTCAGAGTTAAACGCGAGCTTGAGTCAGGCTGGTTCCAGTGGGTGCGCGTGCCTATGCCCGCGCTGCTGACGATTCAATCAGGCATCAATCAACTTCGTTACGCGACGCTCAAGGGCATCATGGCCGCGAAGAAAAAAGAGATACGCGAAGTGAAGGCCGCAGACCTTGGGTTGACCGCAGACGATCTGAAGCCTACGCAGACAATCGAGCGCGTCTACCTGCCTGAAAAGAGCAAGCAGACGGAAATGATTGAAGGCAAGCCTGCTGAAATCGCGGCCAAGCTGGTCGAGAAACTGCGATTCGACGCGAGAGTGATTTGATTGCCTATAACGCAATCGGACGGGGGAGAAATGAGCGAAGGAATACTGCTTTTTATAGAACAGCGGGACGGAGTGCTGAATCGCACTTCTTATGAAGCGTTGGTTGCGGCTCAGGGCATCAGCGCCGGAACCGGAGATAAAATATCGGCGGTCGTTTTTGGCCGTGGCATCTCGAACATCGCGACGGATGTTGCAGGCAAAAAACTCGCAGCCGTTTATACGGTCGAAGACGATAAGCTTGCAGAATACACGCCGGGCGGTTACGTTGCCGCGCTCAAGCAAGTGATCGAACAACTGTCGCCGCGACTGATTATATTCAGTCATACTTATCAGGTTCGCGATTTCGCGCCAAAGCTTGCCGCCGCTATGGGCAAGCCATTTGTTACCGACTGCGTGAGCTATCACGCCAGCGGAAGCGAAGTCGTTTTCACGCGCCAGATATTTCAAGGCAAGATCAACACGGATGTTCGTGTGTCGGCTGATCCGCCCATCTTCGCCAGTTTTCAGGCTGGCTCGTATCGAGCCGACAAAGCGGAAGCCGGAGAGGCGGCAGCCGAAGTCAAACCGCTTTCCATCAACATGGCGGATGTTGTGATTCGCACTCAGCCTGAAGAGAAATTTCAAGAAGCGAAGCAAGCGGTTGATCTTACTCAAGCGCCGCTCATCGTGGCTGTCGGTCGCGGAATCAAGAGCCAGGAAAATATCGCGATTGTCGAAGAGCTTGCCAAGACTATGGGCGCAGAGATTGCCGCATCGCGCCCGATCTGTGACAACGAATGGTTGCCGATGGATCGGCAGATCGGTTCCTCAGGCCAAACGGTCGCGCCCAAGCTTTACCTTGCGGTCGGCATCTCAGGCGCGATTCAGCATGTGGTCGGCATGAAGAACTCGCAGACCATAGTCGCAATCAATAAAGACGCCGAAGCGCCTATCTTTGACATCGCGGATTACGGCATCGTAGGCGACCTCTTTGAGATAGTGCCTGCGATAACGGCAGAGATCAAAAAAGCAAAAGGCGAGTAACACATTTGTAGGGGCAGGGCTTGTCCCTGCCCGGATGGGCGATAGCCCATGACAGTCATCGCCTACGGCGATTCGGGCAGGGACAAGCCCTGCCCCTACCTTCCTGGAATGGAAATTCTATGGCTATCGAAAGAGAGATT
>DATEKX010000248.1:0-5787 GCA_035277165.1 Blastocatellia bacterium
TATCCGGGATTTTCAGCAGCGGTTTGAAATATTCGCTCGACTTGGGCTTCGGAAAGTTGCACAGGCAGCATCCCATTCTTGAAGCAGTTGTTGTAGAAGATGTCGGCAAACGACGGCGCGATGATCGAGCGAAAGCCATAATCGTGCAAAGCCCACGGCGCGTGCTCGCGCGAAGAACCGCAGCCAAAATTGGCACGTGCCACAAGAATCGAAGCGCCTTTGACACCGGGCTGATTCAACTCGAAGTCCGTATTCAAAGAGCCGTCTTCATTGAATCGCCAATCGTAAAAAAGGAACTGACCGAATCCGCTTCTTTCGATTCGCTTCAAAAACTGTTTTGGGATGATCTGGTCCGTGTCAACATTGACGCGATCCATCGTCGCTACCAAGCCCGTGTGTCTGGTGAATGATTCCATTTCGACCTCTGTTTAATCCCACTCTCGCACATCAACAAAGTGACCTGCGATTGCCGCTGCTGCCGCCATTGCAGGGCTGACAAGATGCGTGCGCCCGCCGCGCCCTTGTCGGCCCTCGAAGTTGCGATTCGACGTGGAAGCGCAACGCTCGCCCGGTTTCAAAATGTCGGGGTTCATTCCCAGACACATGCTGCAACCGGACTCGCGCCAATCGAATCCCGCCTGCTTGAAAATTTCATCCAGCCCTTCGGCTTCAGCCTGTCGCTTGATGGGCTGCGAACCGGGCACAACCATCGCGTGAACCTGCGAATCCACTCTTCTGCCTTTGATAACTTCAGCCGCCGCGCGAAGGTCTTCGATGCGCGAGTTTGTGCACGAGCCTATGAAGACGCGATCAAGCTTTATCTCTCGAACAGGCATTCCGGGCGCAAGTCCCATGTATTCAAGGCTGCGGCGCGCGGCCTTGCGCGAGTTCTCGTCCGTGAAAGATTCGGGGTCGGGAATCTCTCCCGTAGCGTCAATGACCATGCCCGGACTTGTGCCCCAACTCACTTGCGGCGCAAGCGTCGAAACATCCAATTCCAGTTCACGATCAAACGCCGCCCCGGCTTCGGTCGGCAGAGTCTTCCAATATGAAACGGCTTCATCGAACGCTTTACCGTGCGGCGCGAGCTTTCGCCCTTCAAGGTAAGCGTATGTCTTATCGTCGGGCGCTATCATGCCTGCGCGCGCTCCGGCTTCGATAGACATATTGCAAATGGTCATCCGCTCTTCCATCGTCAAAGCTTCTACGCACTCGCCCGCGTATTCGATGACGTGTCCGGTTGCGCCATCCGTCCCTATGCTGCGAATGATGTAAAGCACGATGTCTTTGGCAGTCACATTGCGCGGCAGTTTTCCGTTCACTCGGATTCGGAAAGTTTTAGGCTTCGATTGCAGCAGGCATTGAGTCGCTAAGACGTGCTCGACTTCGCTAGTGCCTATTCCGAAAGCCAGCGCGCCGAACGCGCCGTGCGTCGAAGTGTGAGAGTCTCCGCAGACAATAGTCATTCCCGGCTGAGTGATTCCCATCTCAGGCCCGATGACGTGAACGATTCCTTGATTGGGATTGTCCAGCCCGTAAAGCGTGATGCCGAATTCGCGGCAGTTTTGTTCGAGCGTGTTTATCTGCGTTTTGGCAATCTCGTCAACGATGGGCAAGCTCCGGCTCCAGGTCGGGACATTGTGATCCATCGTTGCGTGAGTCAATTCCGGGCGGCGCACACGGCGACCGCTCAGGCGCAGCCCTTCGAACGCTTGAGGCGAAGTGACTTCGTGAACCAGATGACAATCAATGTATATAATCGCGGGACTGCCCGGTTCGTTACGGACGATGTGCGAGTCCCATATTTTTTCAAACAGTGTCTTTGCCATAACTATTCACTCAAATAAATTATCAACGGTCGGGTTGATAGAGATAACGGCCTTTATGTCTTTCTGCCATCGACTCGGCCACTTTCAAAAAAGCCCGCGCTGCGTGCGACAGGCTCGCGCTCTTTCGATAGACAAGGCGGAGTTTGCGCTCGATGCGCAGCTCGCTCACGCTTACGCGAACAAGCTCGCCGCGCGCGACCTCTGTCTCTATAGAGATGCCGGGCACGAGTGCGACACCCGTGCCGTTTGACACGAACCGTTTTATTGCGTCTATAGTCGGAAGCTCGACATCCATGTTGAGCGGCGTCTTATGCCGCTTGAATGTCTGAATCACTTTCGCGCGATAAGGCGATTGCACGTTGTGAGCGACGAAGGTTTCGGCTCCAAGCTGGCGTATGCTCACTTTTTTCGCAGACGCGAGCGGGTGCTTTGGGTTCACCACAAACGCAAGCTCGTCGCGATAGACGACAATCGAGCGCAGCAGCGGCTCTTCCGGGTTGAACGACAACACGCCAAGCTCTGCCGAATGTTTTATCACATCCGCGGGTATCCGGCTCGCTAGCGAACGATGCACAGCCACCTTGATCATCGGATAAAGGCTGCGAAATTCTGCCAGCGCAGGCAACAGGTAGAGACACGTGAACTCGTTAGCCGCTATCGCGAGCTTTCCCTTGTGCATCTCGCGCAGTTCCTTCAAAGCGACTCGCGCTTCGCTGCGGAGATTGATGAGTTTCTGCGCATAGTCCTGAAGCAGTTGGCCTGCATCAGTCAGTATTCCGTCGCGCGACGAGCGATCAAACAGAGGCTCGCCCACCTCGCGTTCCAGCTTGCGGATCGCCTGGCTTATCGCAGGCTGTGTGCGATAGAGCTTCTCTGCCGCGCGCGAAAAGCTGCCTTCGCGCGCCACTGTCAGAAAGATTTCCAACTGAAACAAGTCCATCTTTACCCTATTAACCGAACTTTACCCGGTGACGAGCCGAAATTATAGCATAAGCAAAACGATATACAACTCTAAAAATTATAACTTTGACTTTGATGCGACAAGAGCTTAGGATTAAGCACGCGACATGGCCTATACACGACAAGAGGACTGCAATATGACATATCCCCAGATAAAAATATTCGATACGACTTTGAGAGACGGAGAGCAATCGCCCGGTTGCAGCATGAACCTGGCAGAAAAGATTCGTATGGCGCGGCAACTTGATCGGCTGGGCGTGGACATCATCGAGGCGGGCTTTCCTATTGCATCGGAAGGGGACTTCGAGGCGGTCACGGCTATCTCGAAAGAGATTCGCAGGCCCATAATTGCGGGGCTTGCGCGCGCAACGCGAGAAGACATCGAACGCGCGTGGCAAGCTATTCAACACGCCGCCCGCCCACGGCTTCACACCTTCCTCGCCACTTCCGACATTCACCTTGAATACAAATTGAAGATCACGCGCGAAGAGGCGCTCAGGCAGGCGCGCGAATCCGTGGCCCTTGCATACTCGCTATGCGAGGACGTTGAGTTCTCGCCCGAAGACGCTACGCGCACGGATATTGATTTCCTGTGTGCCGTGCTCGAAGCCGTCATCGAGGCGGGCGCGACGACGTTGAATATTCCCGATACGGTCGGCTATACCACGCCGCGCGAGTTCACAGAAATAATTGAGACCATCCGCACGCGCGTGCGCGGCATCGAACGCGCGATCATTTCAGTTCATTGCCATAACGATCTCGGCCTTGCGGTCGCAAACACGATTGCGGCTATTGAAGCGGGAGCGCGACAGGTCGAGTGCACTATCAACGGCATAGGCGAACGCGCAGGCAACGCATCGCTTGAAGAGATAGTGATGGCGCTCAGCGTTCGCAGCGACGTGATGCCTTACTGGACGGCGATCAGAACCGAAGAGATTTATCCGTCGAGCCAGTTGCTGACAGAACTGACAGGCACAGCCGTTCAACCGAACAAAGCCATCGTCGGGCGCAACGCATTCGCGCACGAAGCGGGCATCCACCAGGACGGCGTGATAAAGAATCGGCTGACCTACGAGATCATGACTCCGCAATCGGTAGGCGTGCCTGACAATCGTTTGGTGCTCGGCAAACATTCGGGCCGTCACGCGCTTGGCCGCAAATGCTGTGAGCTTGGATATGAGTTTTCGCGGCGCGAGCTTGATATGATCTATCGCCAATTCATCGCGCTCGCCGACGAGATCAAAATGGTCGAAGACCATCACATTATCGGCATCATCAATGATGAGATGCGAAAAGCAAACGCTGCATGACAAGTCTTGGCATGTGAGTAGAGTTCCTTTAGCTGAAAGTGGCTATTTAACGGTCAGCCTTTAGCGCAACCTGAAGGCTGGCCTTTTTATTTTGTTTGGCGTGAATCAGCGCCGTAGTGCAAACTGAACGCTATGCATATAAAAATCACTGTGCTGCCGGGCGACGGCATCGGCCCCGAAGTCACAAAAGAAGCTATGAACGTGCTTGAAGCAATAGCGAAAAAATTCGAGCACACAATTGATGTCGGCTACGAAAAAATTGGCGGCGAAGCGATTACCGAATTCAATGACCCGCTGCCCAGAGCTACGCTCGAATCCTGCTTCGAGAGCGGCGCTGTGTTGCTCGGAGCCGTAGGCTCGCCCGCCTTTGACAATCATCCCATACACTTGCGGCCCGAAGCGGGCTTGCTCAGGCTGAGGCGGGAGCTTGGCGCGTTTGCAAATCTCCGGCCTGCTCTTCTTTTTCCCGCGCTGGCAGATTCATCTCCGCTAAAGCCCGGTGTTGTCAAAGGGACGGATATGGTGATCGTGCGCGAATTGCTCGGCGGTTTGTATTTTGGCGAGCCGCGCGGCAATGATGAAAACGCTGACACGCGCGCGGTCTTCAATACTATGCGCTACAGCGAGCCGGAGATTGAGCGCATCGCTCGCGTAGCGTTCGAGCTTGCGCGCACGCGACGCCTGAAAGTGACTTCGGTTGATAAAGCCAACGTGCTCGAAGTATCAAGACTGTGGCGCGAGGTGGTCACGCGCGTCGCCACGGATTACACGGATGTGACGCTGGAACATCAGTACGTTGATTCGTGCGCGATGGCGATTGTCGCACGACCCGCGAGCTTTGATGTGATAGTGACGGAAAATATGTTCGGCGACATTCTGTCGGACGAAGCGGGCGCGGTCGTAGGCTCGCTCGGCCTGCTGGCATCGGCAAGCATCGGCGGGCGCTTAGGGTTATACGAACCTGTGCACGGCTCTGCGCCCGACATAGCGGGGCGCGGGATAGCGAACCCGCTCGGCGCTATATTGTCTACGGCAATGATGCTGCGCCATTCATTTCAACTCGAACAGGAAGCGGCAAGCATTGAAAGCGCGGTCGAGCAGGCGCTTTCCGCAGGGCATCGCACGCCTGATCTTGCCAAGCCTGATGAGCAGTCAATCTCTACTACGGAGATGGGAAAGCGCATTGTTGAGTATTTATAAATGTACGATCACGCAAATTGATTATTCAACGACGAGCGGCTTTGTCGGCTCAACCTTTTTTGCTCATACATGGCCTGATCGGCTGCTTCAAGCAGGTCGGTTATGGATGGGGATTTATCAGGCTCAACTCGTATTGCTCCTACGCTCAGTGACAGGCGGTACGGCATTTCCTCTTGCAAGTTGAAAGATCGAAGATTCTCTTTTATACGCGACACCAGTACATTTCCGCTGTCGGCATCATTAGTCACTGCCAGAATCGCAAACTCATCGCCTCCTATTCTGGCAATCACATCTGTTTGGCGGAAAGTATTTTTGAGAATTTCTGCCGTATGGATGATAGCTTGCGACCCGGCCTGATGGCCCAAAGTATCATTGATCTGTTTAAGCCCATCCAGATCAGCAAAGACCAGCCACAAATCCAAACCTATCCGCTTACTGCGCGCCAGTCTCAATTCCTGCTCTGCCAGCAGCAGAAAACCGCGCCGGTT
>DATEKX010000249.1:0-2357 GCA_035277165.1 Blastocatellia bacterium
TTACCCAGAGCCTCGGCTCCGGGCTTTATGCTGTCGCCTGCGCGCAGGCTGGGCCTCATTCAAAATATGCTTTCAAATTTCAAGATTTAGGGCGGTTATTCGTTTCCGGCTGTGTTTGGCTCCTCTGATTTTTTGCGAGTCCTCTTAGGCTTGGGTGAACCGGCGTCCTTTTTGGCCGATGCTCGGCGGGTAGTCTTTTTCGCAGTGCCCTCAGCAGCAGAGCCTTCGGCTTTCGCTTTGGGCTTGCGCGGCGAGGCGGATTTTTTAGCCGATTGCTTCGGCCCGTCTGTTTGAAACTCGGTTGCTTTGCCTATGGCAGGCGCAAGTTTTGCGCTGTCAGGTTCCGTGGCAGACCATACGCCGAGCGCAGTTTCAGATTCGATTCCTCCGGCAGTATGTTCGACAGGCCGGGAAGGCTCCTCAAGGGATTCAGGCCCGTCCGTAGGCAGGGCTGTCAGTTGAGGATCTGGTTGCGGGTCTTCTGCTGACTGCCGCGATTCTTCTTCGATTAGGAATTCCAGCACTTCTCCCTGAGCTTGAAACCAATCTTCGGCCTGACGGCCCGGCTCCTGGCCTCGAATACGATAAATCTCATAAGCGCGCATTCTGATCATCGTTTGAACTTCCGGGTCTCGCAATAATCGTGCTCTCAATTCTTCTATGCTCTCTCTAGTCATTTTTCTACCTCTCTTATGATTGTGATAAAAACACTAAGCTCGTTTGTTTCAAAGCGACCACTAACTTGAAACAAACGAGTTTACAAGATGGATTAAAGCTTCTGCAACAGCGCTATGCCGTTGACGAAGATGTGCTTTGGGCTCGATCCTTGTCTCCGCTGTCTTTAGGCCGCCAGCGCAAGACAGGTTTGCGCGCGGCTGCAACTTCGTCAAGTCGGCCTACTTTCGTCGTGTGCGGGGCGTGTTTGAGTGTCTCCGGGTCTTCCGCCGCTTCATCGTTGATTGATTTCATCGCATCGATGAATAGATCAAGCTCCTCGCGCCCTTCGGTCTCCGTAGGCTCGACCATCAACGCGCCGGGAACTATCAGCGGGAAAGACATAGTCGGAGGGTAAAAACCGTAATCAATCAGCCGCTTGGAAATATCTGCGTTGCGCACGCCGTATTTAAGCTGCTGTTTGTCGGAAAAGATGACCTCGTGCATGACTCGGCCAGGGTAAGGAATTTCGTATATATCTTTCAAATGATGCGCGATGTAGTTCGCATTCAACACGGCTGTTTCGGTCGCTTCGCGCAAGCCCGTGTCGCCGTGCGTGAGTATGTAGCTCAACGCGCGAACCAGCACGCCATAGTTACCTAGAAAAGCGCGCACTCGACCGACCGATTTCGGGCGATTGAAATCGAGCGTGAGTTTTCCATCTTCGGTCTTCTGCACGCGAGGGAAGGGAAGATAAGGTTCAAGCTCTGCCGTCACTGCGACAGGCCCCGCTCCCGGCCCGCCTCCGCCGTGCGGAGTCGAAAACGTCTTGTGCAGATTCAAATGCATCACGTCAATGCCAAACGTCGCAGGTTTAGCCACGCCGACCAGCGCGTTCATGTTCGCGCCGTCCATGTAAACGAAGCCGCCGCCTTCGTGGACTATTCGACACACCTCTTCGATGTTCTGCTCGAATTTGCCAAGCGTGTTGGGATTGGTGAGCATCAGCGCTGCTACGTCTTCGTTCATCGCGCGCCGCAGCGCGTCAAGGTCTGTGCCGCCTTCTGAGTTTGATGGAACGGTCTCGACCGTGTATCCGCAGATGACAGCCGAAGCCGGATTGGTTCCGTGCGCCGAGTCCGGTATCAAAACTTTCTTGCGCGGGTTGCCTCGTTCAGTGAGCTTCGCGCGAATCATCATTATCCCGGTCATCTCGCCTTGCGCGCCTGCCGCCGGTTGAGTAGTGACGGCAGCAAGCCCTGTGATCTCTTTCAGACACTCTTCGAGCCGATAGACGATGGAAAGCGCGCCCCCGGCGAGCGGCGCGGGTGTGAGCGGGTGAAGATTCGCAAGACCTTCCATGCGCGCGACTCGCTCATTGATGCGCGGGTTGTACTTCATCGTGCAGGAGCCGAGCGGGTACAGGCCATGATCTATGCAGTAGTTCCATGTCGAAAGTCGCGTGAAATGTCGAATCACATCAACTTCAGACAGCTCGGGCATGCCTTCGAGATCGTCGTTTCTGAGCAGGCTCGCGTTTATCAATTCGCTTTCATCGCTTGCTGGCACATCGAGTTCGGGAATCGAATAACCGATGCGGCCCGCGCGCGATTGTTCAAACAAGAGCCCTTCGTTTTGAACGATGTGTGTGGTTGCTTTTTTGATTCTGCTTTCGTGCTTATCCATTTTTATTGTAGGGGCAG
>DATEKX010000250.1:0-5165 GCA_035277165.1 Blastocatellia bacterium
CTTTTGAATAAGGATAAAGCAGAAACACAGGCTGGCAATGATTGGTATCAGGATAATGAGTATTGCAGGACGACTTTGGGCACGCGCAGTTTTCACTTTTCCTACCCCGCTTTGAAGTCGCTCAACCTGTCCACACTGGCAAGATAAATCTTTGTGGTTGAAAAATTCTTGATGACAATTTCCCGCGACTTGAAAAAAATCTTGAAAAAAACTTGAAGCGCTTGAAAAGGGCATGAAGACAAAATTCATTCAGCGCTGTGTACTAAAAATATTCGCTCGCTGGTTCAACAAAAGAGGATTATTTGATATGGTGAGCAGCAATCACGGTTAAGCCGTTGAAAACACTACAGCCCGCTTTCAATCGCGTTGCTGGCATCAGCCTTGCAAATTGGAGCGGAGAAAGAGAGCGAAGTATGGACTTGGTATCAATATTGATCCTTTTGTTGGTGGCGGGAATTTGTGGGTCAATCGGGCAGGCCATAGCCGGATACAGTCGCGGCGGTTGTCTGGTTGCGATAGCGCTTGGATTCATAGGCGCGCTGCTGGGCACGATGTTAGCGCATAAGCTGGGATTGCCGGAGTTGCTGGTATTAGATTCAGTGCGTGTAAACGGCAGAGGGTTTCCTATAATCTGGTCAATAATCGGCTCTGCTCTCTTCGTGGCGATAATCAGCCTCATCACTCGCCGCAGATATAGTTAGTGGAGATCAAAAAATATGCTTGAAGATGAAAAGTTAGCTATAGACGAATCGCGCAAGATAGCTCAGCACGAAGCAATCAAAGGCACAGTGCGCAACGAGGTTCACGAAGAGATAGCGCGCAAGGCTGATCGCCTGGACGCAAACGAACGCGCGCAGGCCGATCAGGTAGCCGAGCAGTTCAAACACAAAGCAGTTCGAGAAGTCGTCGAAACCGAATCCGAAATCGAACGCGCGCGAGGCGCTGCGCGTGTCTCGCAGGTTATAGACTATATTTTCTATTTCATCTATAGCCTGATCGGGTTGATGATAGTGCTCGACCTGATTGGCGCAAACCGCAACAACGGTTTCTATCGTTTTATAAGCGCCGTCACGTCGCCGCTGCTCGCGCCATTTCGAGGACTGGTTGACGATCCTGCAAATCAGCAGATGAGATTTCGCTTATCTTATATTGTCGCGATCATTGTCTACCTGCTTCTGCATCTGGCAATCAACGGCCTGCTCCGCCTTGTCGCTCACAGAAGAACGACCGTTTGAGCAAGCACATAATCAGAGGCGCAGAGGAGCAAAGTAGAGCATTACTTTGCTCCTCTGCGCCTTTGCGCGAATCTCTCAAAACTATTTTCGATTTCGGCAAATATCAATCCCACATGCGAACACAAATTAGCAGACGGCAGGCAATAGGTCGTAAACAGTTGTGTTAATGCGAACTCGAATTCAAGCTGCCTCCAGCCGCCAGAACCCTTTTCAAATTCATATTTAGTGAAAAGCAGGTAGATCGGTATTACCAATTATCACTCGACTGCCGACCACCTGCCTCCGAACTGGCACGGCACTTGGCTAGACTTTCACGGAGAAGTACGCAAAAAAGCTGCGAAAATTAATGGAGGTAAGCGTATGGAGACTTTGCTTCAAGACGTTCGTTATGCCCTGCGGATGTTGGTCAAGAAACCTTCGTTCACTGCCATAGTCGTGCTGGCGCTTGCCATTGGCATAGGCGCAAACACTGCGATCTTCAGCGTAGTCAACGCCATACTGTTGCGCCCGCTGCCTTACAAAACCCCTGATCGCATAGCGATGATCTGGATGACCAATCCGAAACTCGGCATAGATCAGGATTGGCATTCGTATCCGAACTACACCGACTACAAAGAGCAGAATCAGGTCTTTGAAGACATGGCCGCCTTCAATGATCGCAGCTACAACCTCACGGGCACGGGCGAACCTGTGCGTGTTATGGGCGCGTGGGCGACCGCGAGTCTCTTTTCCGTGCTGGGCGTAGACCCCGCGCAAGGCCGCGCCTTTTCGGTCGAAGAAGAAGAACCGGGCAAAGACAGAGTCGTTGTCATCAGTCACGGGCTGTGGCAACGCCGATTCGGAGGCGATGCCGGTGTCATAGGCCAGCCCATCAGTCTCAACGGCGTGGATCGCACAGTGATAGGCATCATGCCTGCGAACTTCGCTTTCCCGCAAAAAGATACTGAACTGTGGGTTCCCTCCGGGCTTAGTCCTCAACGGAAACAGGGTCGCTCCTCTTTTTTCCTCAAGTCCGTGGGGCGGCTCAAACCGGGCGTCACCGTAGCGCAGGCGCAGTCGGACATGGGAGCCATCGGTGATCGCCTCGACGAGCAATATTTTCGTTCGGGCTACACTGCAAACATCGTTTCGCTGCACGAGCAGGAGACGGGCAAAGTCAGGCCCGCGCTTCTTGTCTTGCTCGGGGCGGTGGTCTTCGTCTTGTTGATAGCCTGCATCAACGTAGCCAATCTTTTGCTCGCTCGCGCGGCTACGCGTGAAAGAGAGATAGCCCTTCGCACTGCGCTCGGAGCAGGTCGCTTCAGGCTCGTCCGGCAACTGCTTACGGAAAGCGCGCTGCTCGCTTTTATGGGCGGCATAGCAGGATTGCTTTTGGCTTACTGGGGGCTAAAGGCTTTGGTAGCTCTGAGCCCCGGAAACATTCCTCGCCTCGATCAAGTCGGTATTGATAGTCGCGTGCTTGGCTTCACTTTCGCAATCTCTCTTTTGACGGGGTTCGTCTTTGGACTCGTGCCTGCGCTTCAGGCGTCGAAGCCCGACCTGAACGAAACGCTCAAAGAAGGCGGGCGCGGCTCTGCGGGCGGCGTAAAAGGCAGGCGCGTTCGCAGTCTGCTTGTTGTCTCTGAAATCGCGATGTCTCTAATCCTGTTGATCTGCGCGGGATTGCTGATCCGCAGTTTCAATCGTCTGCAGAAGTTTGACCTCGGCTTCAACCCGAATAATCTTTTGACGATGCGAGTGCAGTTGTCCGGCTCAAAGTATCGCGAAAATAAACAATTCGTAGATTTCTACCGGCAGCTTATCGAGCGGATGGAGTCTGTGCCCGGCGTGCAAAGCGTCGGCGCAACATCGAGCATATTTTTGAGCGATACGCCTCAATCAACAAACTTCACCATCGAAGGCCGCCCCATTTTTACCGACGCCGAAAGGATAGAAGTCCCGCTCGATGCCGTGACCACGGACTACTTCAAAGTGATGGGAGTCCCTCTGTTGAGGGGCCGCATCTTTGACGACCGCGACCAGATAGGCACGCCGCTCACCGTCATCGTTAACGAGACGTTCGCGCGCCGCTTCTTCCCCGACGAAGACCCCATCGGCAAGCGATTCATGTACGGGGAGCCTCAAGAGGGAGAGACTCCTGATTGGCGAATGATCGTCGGTGTTGTCGCAGACATGCGTCGCACGGGGTTTGATAAAGAAGTGCGACCCGAAACCTTTCTGCCGCAGAACCAGTTTCCAGATAATGCGTTGACGATTGTAGCGCGCACGGCTTCCAACCCTGCGAATTTTGCAAACGCATTGCGCAGCGAAGTCTGGGCAATTGATAAAGACCAGTCGGTTTTCAAAATCGAAACGATGGATGAAACGCTTTCCGAGATGACTTCGCAGCGACGATTCAACATGTTGCTTCTGGGATTATTCGCAGCGGTGGCCTTGATACTGGCGGCAGTCGGAATTTACGGCGTCATCTCATACTCGGTCACACAGCGCACGCACGAAATTGGCATTCGCATGGCCTTGGGCGCGGGACAGCGCGATGTGCTCAAGCTGATCGTCGGGCAGGCCATGCAGATGGCTTTCATCGGCGTAGCGATTGGCCTTGTCGCATCTTTCTTTCTGACTCGATTGATGTCGAGCCTGCTTTATGGCGTGTCGGCTACTGACCCGATTACGTTCGCAGTTATTTCACTGGCGCTTTCAGGAGTGGCTCTGGGAGCCTGTGCCGTGCCAGCTCGCAGGGCGTTGAAAGTTGATCCGATGATCGCGCTTCGTTATGAGTGATCTCAAATTTGAAATTCTTCGAAAGGGATAGATGCAAACATTACTGCAAGACCTGCGCTACAGCATTCGCGCGCTTTCAAAGAGACCGGGCTTCGCGGCAATCGCCATCTTCACGCTGGCTCTGGGCATCGGGGCCAACGCGGCCATATTCAGCGTCATCAATGCCGCCCTGCTCAGACCGTTGCCTTTCCCGGATGAAAACCGGCTCGTCGTCTTGCAACAGACGCGCGTGGACGAACCGGAAAAAGATCGCGGCGCATCTTACCTGAATTTCATTGACTGGAAAACCGAGAGCCAGTCTTTCGAGAACATGGCGATTATCGGCACTGACGAAGCCACGCTGCTCAATGAAGGCGAACCAGCGCGCATACGAGGCGCTATCGTCTCTGCCGATTTTTTCAAAACCCTCGGCATCGCGCCGAAACTCGGGCGCGACTTCACACCTGAAGACGACCTGCCGGGCGCAAGCGACGGGTTGAACGCTGTGATGCTGTCGCACAGTTGTTGGGAGAGCCGTTTCGGCGGCGACCCTAAAATCATCGGGCGCAACATCAATCTGGAAGGAAGCTCATTCACAGTCATCGGCATTACTCCGCCCGGCATCATTCCTCTGCAGCAAGAGCCTGTTGATTATTGGGCGACGGTTGCAATCAACGGCAGCGCGGGCAAACAGGGATCGGCGAATGCAAGTCGCAGCTACTCGCCTTATCTCGGCGCAATCGCGCGGATGAAACCCGGAGTGACGCTTGAGCAAGTGAAGACCGAAATGGAAAGCGTCACGAATGGGATGCGGGAAAAATATCGCGACACAAACGCCAAACTCGGCGTCAGCGTGACGGCTCTGCGCGAACTGGTCACAGGCGATGTAAGCCGGTTGCTCTGGCTGTTGCTCGGAATCGTCGGCGCGGTATTGCTGATCGCCTGCGCGAACGTGGCGAACCTGCTGCTCGCAAGAGCCGCGACCAGACAACGCGAGATCGCTATTCGTACTGCGCTTGGCGCGAGCATGCGACACATACTGCAACAACTGATCGGCGAAAGCCTGATGTTATCGCTGGCCGGAGGATTGGCTGGTCTGCTGCTTTCGATGTGGCTGGTTGATGGGCTGATTGCGCTTTTGCCCAAAGACATACCGCGCATCAGTGGGCT
>DATEKX010000251.1:0-3109 GCA_035277165.1 Blastocatellia bacterium
GATGTGGATTACGCGACCTGATGCCACCACTTCTTTTCTAGGCGACGACGATGGCGGGCGATTGATCAAACTGGGCGAGCGGGCGCTCGATGATTTCCGAGACACGCTTGGAATTGGAGCGGCGTTGTTCGGACGCAAAGATTGGAAGTTTGTTGCAGGCGATGCTACGCCTGAGATGTTATGGCTGCTGGGGCCGGACGGCATCAGCAGCTACGATGAGATAAGAAGCGAGCCGCCACGGCAACTCTCTCGCGCTTTCGATGTCGGCGGATATTACGTATTGCGCGATGGCTGGTCGAAAGATTCCAGTTATGCAGTCGTTGATTGCGGGCCTCATGGCGCGCTTGCATGCGGGCACGCTCATTCAGATGCGCTCGCGTTTGAATATGCCGCGCTTGGCAAAACGTGGCTCGTTGATCCCGGCACATATACTTATACGGGCGATGCCGAATCGCGCGATACATTTCGCGGAACCGGAGCGCATAACACAGTCATCGTTGACGGTCAGCCTCAATCTATTCCGGCAGGCTCTTTTTCATGGGGCAAAATCGCTCGTGCAAGTATGAGCGATTTCATCGCAGGCGACGGCTTTGATTATTTTGAAGGATCGCACAATGGCTATGAACGCCTGGACGATCCGGTCAGGCATAAGCGGGCAATCTTTTTTGTAAAGCCCGGAACACGCTTCTCATCACCAGAGCATCTGTCATCCTATTTGACGGTGCGCGATAACTTCACTGCGCGCGAGCATCACCGTTATGAAATACGGTATCATATTTCACCCGGCTGCTCAGTGATGGCCAATGGCAATCGCGTAATAGTTTCAGAGCCTCGCGGCGACAGACTAAACATCTCTGTCTTTGGCGATGTGATGCCACGCGCGCGAATCGAGCGCGGCTGGGTTTCCAGAGCATACGGTGAGCGCGTGAGGTCTTTAGTCGCAGTGTTCGAAGCGGAGGGCGAAGGCCCGCAGCAGTTCACCACTTTCATTATTCCTTCTATAAACGGCAAACCGATTCATATCGAGCCAACGCCGTTGGCTGACACACTGGCTCGCGGATTTCACATCGCATCGGAAAAATCGCTCGACTTAGTTCTATTGGGCGATGGCTCGACTATGGCCAGGTGCGGCCCGCTTGCTACGGACGGATTGATGGCATGGGGCCGGTTCATAAACAATGAATTCGAGCATGCCTGTCTTGTGCGAGGGCAGAACCTTGAGACAAGCGATGGCATTCGATTCAACTCTTCGAGCCATCTCAAGCAGTGCGTCATTCAACGTTTCGGCAACTGGATAGAAGTTTCATCGAATAGCGCAAATCGATTCAGCAATGTTGAGCGCGAATCGGCAGCCAGACTTGCGATCAACGGGGCAACCTTTTACCTCGAACGTGGATGGCAGAGCGCACGCTTTGCAAACGACGGATCAGGATGGAAGATATCAAACGCCAGTTAAATCAAACTCCGAGATTCTTTTTCTCAAAGTGCGGCATTGTGTAACAGCTTCAACTCCTTCCTTTGGCCTTTCCGAGCACATTTGCGCGCTTAGTGTGTAACAGGGCAACTGTTCGGGTGATGGTTTTCTGAATCTCAATCAAAAACGAGTTCATGGAAATATGCGTCATTAATAGCAACTTTTGAAGCTGTTGACACGCCACAGGGTCTATTGTAGGACGCGTTTGCCCAATCCTCCATTAGTTTAAAAGACTGAAAATCAAGGCACATATATTGCAGTTAACGATTGCATTGATTGAATTGCACTAGCCCCTTCAGACCGAAGAGTAATATCAGCCCTCGCCTCATCCGCTGCCCCTCGATTAAGCCTCCGGGCCATATAGCTAATGTTGTTTGAGGCCCGCCTTCGTACCGCGAAGGCGCGAGGGTACAGGTGTGTTTGCTTGCGAAAGATTTCGAGAAAAACAGAAATGAAAAGATCAATCTTCATCGCTTTTTTGTTTATCATCGCACTGTTTGCGATTAGAGAACTTCCCCGCAGCCTTGCCATACCGAATATGGCGAGCCTTGCAGAGGCGCAGAACCCAAACGAGCCTGAATTGCCGCGCGTTTTTCTTGATACGACTTTTCCTGCAGGTTCAGGGGCCACGACAAATATTCCGGCAGGTGGCAATCTTCAATCCGCGCTCAACTTCGCTCAACCCGGCGATACTATAGTGCTGCAAGCGGGCGCTACTTATACGGGCAACTTCACGTTGCCAGCAAAGACGGGCAGCAGCTTTGTTGTCATTCGCACATCTAACATGGCAGGCATTCCAGCCGAAGGCACGCGCGTCACTGCCTCGAACGCCGCTGCAATGCCAAAAATTCTCACGCCGAATTCCAACGCAGCGGTTAGCACGGCGCAGGGAGCGCATCACTATCGCTTTGTCGGCGTCGAATTCGGCATTTCAGCAGGAGTCAGTAACAACTTCGGAATTATCAATCTTGGTGACGGCGGCTCTGCTCAAAATTCTTTAAGCGTAGTGCCACACGATCTGGTTATTGATCGTTGCTACATTCACGGCAACCAGACCGGCAATGTTTCGAGAGGCGTTGCCATCAACAGCGCTTCGACCGCAATCATTGATTCATACATATCAAACTGTCACGGAGTGGGCCTCGATACTCAGGCCATTTGCGGGTGGAACGGGCCGGGGCCATTCAAAATAGTGAATAATTATCTGGAAGGCGCTGCCGAAAATGTCATGCTGGGCGGCGCAGACCCGAAGATAGCTAATATGGTGCCCGCAGATATTGAATTTCGTCGCAACCAGTGCTCGAAACCGCTTTCGTGGTGCGTGACCGAAGCAAGCTATGCAGGCATTCACTGGTCAATCAAAAATATTTTCGAGCTGAAGAATGCGCAAAGAGTTCTCGTGGACGGCAATATATTTGAATATTGCTGGGTAGATGGACAAGTCGGATTCGCCATCCAATTCACAACCCGAAATCAGGAAGGCACAGCCCCGTGGTCTGTGGTGCAAGACGTTACCTTTACTAATAACATTGTTCGTCATTCATCCGCAGGGATGAATTTTCTCGGATATGACGACCTTCATACGAGCCAGCAGACGAAACGCATCAAGGTCAAGAACAATCTATTTACTGATAT
>DATEKX010000252.1:0-4210 GCA_035277165.1 Blastocatellia bacterium
CGGATACTTCCCTTTCACGTTGATGTATACGCGGCCCGGATCAAGAGCGAATGCCAGCGAACCGTCCGCGATCTCTTCAATCGAGCGCGCATTTTCTTTAAGCTTCAAATAGCCGTTGTCAACCAGCCAGCGGTTCAAATAAACCTGCTGCTTAATCGGCGTGAAACCGTGATCGCTCATTATTAACATGGTCTCGTCGCGCAGTCGCTCTCGAATCTGCCCGAGAAAACTATCTATACGACGATAGAAATCCCTGAAAGCCGAATGATACTTGTGGCTTTCATCAAAAATCGCGTCCATAAAAAAGTGCTGCAAGCGATCAGTTTCCGTCACTACGCCGATGAACAAATCCCACGGCTCTTTATCGAAGAGGTGAAGCAGGACATGGATTCTTCTCTCAAGCGTCACGAGCACATCTTCCATCAAAGCATCGTGAGACTGTTGAACTTTTCGCGCGTCAACGTCAATGCGATAGTCCATCTCGGTCAGCTTTGGAACGAGCGTGGCCGGGTATGTTGCTTTGTTTATGTCAACGGCGACGAAGCCTGAAATTAAAATCCCGTTCAACGGCTGCGCGGGATAAGTCGAAGGCACGTTGATGACGACGGCGCGTTTGCCAGCTCTGCCGGTCGCGGCCCACACGGTTTCGCTTTTGATGTGGCGCGAATTCGGAAAGTAAATTTTGTAACTCGCGGGCTGAAGATCGAGAAAGCCGTAGATGCCGTGACGGCCCGGATTTGCGCCCGTCATGAAAGATGTCCACGCGACAGACGAGATGTCCGGGATGGAAGTGTCCATCTGCAACAGCGTGCCCCGGCCCACAAGCTCGCGCATATGAGGCATTGTTCCATCTTTGATGAATCGTTGAAGCAGAGTGCACGGCGTCCCGTCCAGCCCTACAAGTACGACTCGCTTGCCCGCCTCTTTGGATTTGAATCGGTCGAATAAACCCATGTTTCAAACGTAGCCGAGCGCTTCGAGCCTCCGGCGGACTTCTTCTTCATCCTCTTCGCTGTAGACGCCCTTTTCTGCGGGGGCGATCAGCGACATTACTTCGAGCCTTGCAAGGATTCGCCGCGCGCTTTCTTCGACGGTCTCTTTGTCCGTCTCGACCGTGACCTCAGCCGTGCGCGGTTCTTCATAAGGGTCATCTATGCCCGTGAAGTTTTTTATCTCGCCCGCCATCGCCTTCTTGTAAAGCCCTTTCACGTCGCGCTCTGCCAGCACATCAATCGGGCACTTCACATAGACTTCGACGAACGTTTGGGTGTTATGCCTTACTTCTTCGCGCACGTTGAGGTAAGGCGAGATTGCTGCGGCAATTGCTATAACGTCGTTTCGCGCAAGCAGGTCGCAGACGAAACCTATGCGCCGGATGTTGGTGTCGCGGTCTTCTTTCGAGAAGCCTAAGCCTTTGGAAAGATTTGTGCGAACGATGTCGCCGTCGAGCACTTCTACTTTGTGCCCGCGCGATTTGAGTTCAGACTCGACTAATCGCGCGAGGGTCGTTTTGCCCGCGCCCGATAGCCCTGTAAACCATAAAGTGAATCCTTTTTGTTGCATACGATCTCCAATTCATTATTGCAAGACTCTTAATTCTATTAGCAAAACCGCTCTTTGCGCAAAGCTGTGAATATACACAACCGGCAGGGATTGGGAAAGCCGTGTATGCAAACCCAAACTCTAAATCACGAGCGGTATTAAAATAAAAGCTGTTTCGCGATGAATGCGGATGGCTTGATATTGCGCTGCTGCTGAACCGGCGGGGAGGGGCAGGTCCAACAGCAGCGCTGACTGCAACGACCGAAGACGCTGCAGAACTGTATCTCGCTACGGGACAGTCTAAAGACTTCGGCTACGGCTCAAGCGCCCTCATCGAAGCGCTTGCTTGCTTTGGCATGGTCAAGGTTCCTGTGAGCATAAGTCCTTAGCTTGAGTGCGCCCACATTCAACAGGACTGATTGCCACCGGGTATCGGCAGATCAGGGAATTTATGTTCCGGTAGCGGTTCCAGATTGTATAGCATTTGCGCCAGAATTTCACGCGAAAAGTTAACCTCGATCTGTTGTTTAAAATACTAAGGAAAGTGCAATATATTTAACAAATAATGATAGCCATATTGCTCGCATGCTTTCAGCGGATATGGTATAGAGATCACAAACCCCGCTCCCGCTCCCAGGTATGCTTGACATCCCATACAGCGAAAGTTAATAATCGCGGCGCTTCATTTATCTTTAGTCTGCCAGCGTCGAAAGCTTTTTGCTCAATGTATCTTTTGACGCAGCGCTCGGTTTCATGCCGGTACTGATGAGGGGAAAACAAGCGCATGGAAACAAAACAGGCTGATAAGTCGGGCGTCAATGTTATGACGTTCCGAGGATTGTTTCGCATCAAGTCACTCGATTCGATTCTGAAAGACGCCGAAGAGCCTGAGCACAAGCTGAACCGCGCGCTTGGCCCTGTTCAATTGACGCTGTTCGGCATCGGCGCGATCATCGGCGCTGGCATATTCGCTACTATCGGCACGGCTGCGGCAGGCGATGTGCACAGGCCCGGCGCAGGGCCCGCGCTGATGATATCGTTCATCATCACTGCAATCGTCTGCGGGTTTACGGCGCTCTGTTATGCCGAGTTCGCTTCGATGGTTCCCATATCGGGTTCGGCCTACACCTACTCTTATGCAACGCTCGGCGAAGTGATCGCATGGATAATAGGCTGGGATTTGATAATCGAATATGCGGTCGGCAACATCGCGGTCGCGATAAGCTGGGCCAATTATTTCAAGACGCTGCTCGCTGGTCTCCAAATGCCTTCGCTCGGCATTAACGGCATACACATACCCGACTGGATTTCGATGGACTATCGCACTGCCGCCAAGATCGTTGACGAGCAAGGCGTGCAGACCGTTTACAGAGATGCTCCGCACATATTCGGAATCCCGATAATCTTCAACCTGCTGGCTGTCCTCATCGTTGCATTGATAACGATAGTGTTGATCTGGGGCATACGCGAAAGCGCCAAGTTCAATGCCACGATGGTCGGCATCAAAATTCTGGTGCTCACTTTCTTCATCATCGTGGGCTTCACTTACGTTCAGCCTGCGAACTGGCAGCCGTTCAACCCCAACGGGTTTGCAGGCATCAGCGCGGGCGCGGCCATAGTCTTTTTCGCTTACATCGGATTCGACGCCGTTTCTACGGTCGCCGAAGAGACCAAAAACCCGCAACGCAATCTGCCTATCGGCATAATCGCTTCGCTCATCATCTGCACGATCTTTTACGCAGTGGTCGCCGCTGTATTCACAGGATTGATCTCTTACGGAGACCTCAAAACAAAGCTTGCAACCGAGCAGGCCGAGCCGTTGACGATGGCGCTCGAACACGTCGGTCAACAATTCGGCACAAACCTCAACTGGGCCATCGGCATCGTCGCATTCGGATCGGTCATCGCGCACACGGCTGTGTTGCTCGTGTTTCAACTTGGGCAGCCGCGCATATTGTTTTCGATGGCGCGCGACGGATTGCTGCCGAAAGCGTTTCAAAAAGTCCATCCGAAATATCGCACGCCGCACGTGGCTACAATTCTGACAGGCATCTTCGTGGCCGCCTTTGCAGCCGTCGCCAGCATAGACGAGATGGTTGATCTGACGAACATCGGGACGCTGTTCGCCTTTATACTCGTCTGCGCAGGAATAATCGTGTTGCGTGTGAAAGACCCCTCGCGCCCTCGCCCGTTTCGCGTGCCGGGCGGGCTGGTCATTCCGATTCTCGGCATAGTGTCGTGTCTTTACCTGATCTATTATTTGCCGCCTACATCGTGGCTGCGATTCGCGGCGTGGCTCAATCTGGGCTTCGTCATCTACGTCGGCTACGGCTCTGTTCACAGTCGCCTGACAGGGCGACACACTTCGGAGCACCCAGCCGAGCACGCGGCTGAAACCGCTTACACAGGGGCGTGGCTTGGATTGATTGGAACAGTGCTTTTGTTCTTCATGCGCGGATTCGATCTGTGGCTCGAAGCGCTCAAGAACACCGATAGAACAGGCTCCGCGTTTGGCGAGCTTACGAAGCTTGGGCCGTGGCTCGACGTGTCATGGTTTCTCATAGTTCCGCTTGCGCTCAATGTCTTCGTGCTCTGCCCCATCGTATTCAAGCGAGCGATGGCAGCACGCGCGAGCGGGAAGGCCGACCGGCATGCAAGCAGCATAAGC
>DATEKX010000253.1:0-7497 GCA_035277165.1 Blastocatellia bacterium
GCCTGAAAAATTGGGATTCTCCTGCGCGTGATTCCAGATGCGCTCGTTTGCCACCTCCGTCGCTATTCTGAGCCTGATAGGGATGTCGAGGTCGGAAGGACACTCCATCAAAGATTCGTGTATGGTCGTGACGGCGAGTTCGCTGGCTATCTCTCCGGCTGCGGCCCCGCCCATCCCGTCAGAGACGACAAGTAAGCTTCCGCGTTCGCCCACGGAGTGCGTGTTTGCCTCAGTCCCTGCCGCAGCAGCGCCCGCCGTCAGGTCTGCGACCAGGAAAGCATCTTCGTTCCCCGTGCGCTGCATCCCCACGTCCGTGCTGCCAAAGACTGAGACCTTAATTTCGCTCATTTGCGCCCCTGAATAATAAACAGTGACGAGTAAGAGAAACTCGATAACGTCGAATGACCTTTAACTCGTCACTCATCACTCGTCACTGTTTACTATTGTTCAAACCTGAAAAGCTGTTTGCCGATTAAGATCATGTCGCCTGATTTGAGTTCGACTTCGCCGTTGATTCTTATAAAGGTGCCGTTGCGGCTTCCTTCATCAACCAGCACAAAGCTTGCGCCGCGCCGCTCTACGCGCGCGTGCTTGCCCGACATGAAACCGTCGTGAGGAAAGGTTATATCACCATTTGCGCGGCCTATCACGGTATTGTCGCCGAGTTCGTATGCTTCGCCTTGCTGGCCTCCTTCCATAACGAGGTGCAATTTGCCACGCGGCGCGGCAAGCGGCGAGGCGTAAATCATCGTCTTTGCAACCGTGATGGTTGCGCCGCAATTGGCGCAGTAGGAGTTGCCCGGCCCGTTCGCGTGACCGCACTGCGGGCAGACGTTGCCGCCCGGTTTGGCAGAAGATGATTCCACTACCTCTGTTTTCATCTGCGGCTCGTGATTCGGAGGCGGCACGGCGGGTTTCTGTTCAGCAATCACAGGTGGCGGAGCCACGACCGTTGCCTGAATATCGCGCTCAATTGAAGGCGGCGGCGTGCGAGGCGCTGGCGGCGGTGGCGGCGGTTCCGGTTCGGCAAAGATAGTGGGCGCAGTAGGCAGGGGTTTCTCGGTCGGTCTTTTAGGCGCTGGTTCGGCCACAACTGTTTTATAGCTCTGCTCAACTGCAGGCACTTCCGTAGGAGTCGTTCTGAATCCCTCCTGCACATTCGGCTCGCTTACGGGCGGCGGCGGCGGTGACCATTGGGGAAGCCGATTGCCGCATTGCTGGCAGAAAGACCATCCGGCCTCATTCTTCGTATGGCAATTGGGACACTCAATCTCTTCTATAGCCACAGTGTCTGTTGCCTCCTTTTCAAGTTTGCGGTCTGCGCTCGACGTGACATCCGATGCCACATCGGCGCTCGGCGCTTGAGCATAAAAAGCAAGCGCGGGACTTTCGAGAGACGTCGCGCATAACCGGCAGACCGATGATCCCTCTATGTTCCCAGCCCCACAGTTCGGACAGGTAATCACCATTAAGCACTCCATGCTTGCCGCTCGACATTATACGTAAAGCCTCATTTGATGGAAACCTAAAATCAGTGGCTAGTCGCAAGCCTTAGTTCAAGTTATGCTCGTCACTTAATTGATGCGAAAACCAGCCTTGTGAGCAGCAATCGGTTCTGTGTTATCCTTGCGCGAGCACTTCTTCAGGAACTATGCCAGCGCCTCTGTCAAAAGAAATTCCTACCCGGAAAGAACTGGCTCAAAGACTGGCTCGTCTTGCTCGGCGGTTACGAGATGCAATAAATGAGGCGGATGCAGGGCAGGCGATTTATCAGGAACTCAGCGCGGTTCAGACCGGATTCGACCCCGCTGAATTTGCCGATATGTACGCCCAAACAATAGTATATGGTCTGTTCGCCGCGCGTTTCATGATAGCTGACGGCGCAAAATTCACCCCTGTGAATGCGGCGGCCATACCGAATACAACTCCTTTTTTGCGAAAATTATTTCAAACGATTGCGAGTCCCAAACTCGATCAACGGATTGCCCGGCTGGTTGACGAGTGCGCTTTTTTACTGGAACGAACAACGGTTCAGGAGTTTCACAGGGAGGATCAGGTCTTATACTTCTACGAAACTTTTCTCGAACAGTTCGACCCCGCGCTGCGCATCAAGAGAGGCGTCTATTACACTCCCGCGCCGGTTGTAAACTGGATGGTTCGTTCAGTTCACGATCTGTTGATTTCGCATTTCAAAAAACCGCTCGGCCTTGCCGATGATCAAACGATAATTCTCGACCCCGCCACAGGCACTGCGACTTTCTTATCGAGCGTCATCCAACATATCTATGAAACAATAATCGAGCAGGGCCGCGTGAGCGATTGGAATAACTATGTCAGCCGGAGCCTATTGAACCGATTGTTCGCCTTTGAATCGTTGATGGCCCCTTATGTTGCGGCTCATCTAAAAATCGGTCTCTTGCTTTCGCAGTTAAACTACAGATTCAAGCCCGAACAACGACTGGGAATATTCTTAACCAACGCTTTAGCCAGCGAGCGTAGCATAAGGTTTACAGACGAGTCAGTCTTAGTAGTCATTGGTAATCCTCCGTATTCTAAAAAATCTCATAACAAGGGAAAGGGCATCGCAAAGATTGAAAAATTCATGGAGCGTTACAAAACGACGATAAAGAATGAAGAGATTCAGATACAAGCCCTGTCGAATGATTATGTGAAGTTCATTGCTTTCGCGCACGAGCAAATCGAAAGGGCGGGCAAAGGCATCATAGCCTACATTACAGATAACAGTTATCTTGACGGCCCTTTATTCAGAGACCTGCGCCACACACTTTTGCAAAGCTTCACAGACATATTTATTTTGAACCTTCATGGCAATATGCGTAAACGCGAGGACGAAACCGAAAACGTCTTCGGGATAAAGCAGGGCGTAGCCATCATGCTGCTGGTGCTCGATCCCGAAAAGAACAGGTCGCCCGAAATTCATTACCACAGCCTTAACTGTTCACGCGAAGACAAATACAAATACCTTGACGACACATCTGTTAAAACAATTTGCTGGGATCAGTGGACGCCGGAATCGCCTCGCTATCTGTTTTTGCCAGCCAAAGGAGATTTTTCCGAAGAATGGGAAAACGCATCTTCTATCACTTACATATTCGGAGAGCGGCATCGCAAAGTAAGGAACCTCGCTTTCTTTGGAGCAGGCTTTGCAACCCGGCACGACCGATTTGCCATAGCTTTTTCCAAACAAGAGCTACTAGATAAGGTAAGCGCACTTACCGACTCGGCAGCGACCGAAAAAGAGTTGCGCGAAAAATTCAAGCTCTGCACTACAAGTCACTGGTCATTCGCGCGCGCGCGGTCGGGCCTGAATGAAGGTTACGCAAAGTCCAAAACCGTGAGCGTACTTTATCGCCCGTTTGACCGCAGGTTCACGGTCTACTCTCCGCTTGTGATGGGAGAGATGCGAAAGGCGGTTACATCTCACATGCTCGCTCCTAATCTGGCCCTTGTAACTACGCGACGCTCAACTGGCCGCCCCTTTGATAATTTTTTCGTTTCTGATCGCCCGGTCGAGTATAAAGCAGGTTCGCACGACAGAAACACACAGGTATTCCCGCTCTACTTGTATTCTGCCGCCCGCCGTCAGCCCAACATAAATCCGGCATTCGTTTCCGATACGCAACAACATCTGCGCATGAAATTCATCAGCGATGGAAGAGGCGATCTTACGACGACCTTCGGGCCGGAAGACATCTTCCATTATGCGTACGCAATATTTCACTGCCCGACCTATCGTCAAAGGTACGCTGAATTTTTGAATCTCGAATTTCCGCGTCTGCCCGTAACACAAAATAAAAAATTGTTTGCCGACTTAGTTGCCATAGGCGCTGAGTTAGTAGATTTGCATTTGTTGAGGCCGACAGGTGCGAACGGCATAGGCGGAGCCGGAGGAGCAATTGCGCTAACTCAATCGGCAAATCACGGAATTCAATACCGAAGTTCGGGAAGCAACACTGTAGAGCGCGTTAATTATGTAGAATCATCAGGGCGAGTAAATATCAATGACGGCCAGTACTTTGAAGGAGTGGATAAATCCATTTGGGAAATGGAGGTCTGCGGATATAGACCGGCTAAAGACTGGTTGAATGCCCGCAAGCGCAGGAAGCTTGCAGCGGATGACATCCAATACTATATGAGAATAATAATCGCCCTTCGAGAAACCGAGCGAATAATGAAACAGATTGACCGGCTGATAAGCCGCTGGCCTTTGAAATAATGTTACTGCGATGTCTTCACCCAACAGCGCAGCATCTCGGCAACGCTCCATGCCTGTGCGATGCAGCCGCGAGGCATGAAAGGTGGTTCGGCGTCAAATATCTCGCTGATTGAGCCGATGCAGGCTTCGTTGAGATGAGGCAGCAGCCCTTCGAGAAAACGGCGAGCGCCCGCGCGGTCTTCCGGGTGAACTTTCAACCACGCATCAACGAACGGGCCGATCAGCCACGCCCACACGGTTCCCTGATGATATGCCGCGTCGCGCGAGCGAAGATCGCCATCATACATCGCCTTGTACGCAGGCTCGTCCGGCGCAAGCGACCTCAAGCCCACGGGTGTAAGCAATCGTTCGGTCGCCACATCAACCACAGGCTTCCAGCGCGAGCGGTCGAGAATCGGATTCGGGAGCGAAATGGCAAAGAGCTGATTCGGACGACACGATGGATCGTCTCCCTGCTCGCCATCAATCACGTCATAAAGGAACCCTGTCTTCTCATTCCAGAATCGCGCGTTGAACGATTCTCTGGCGCGTTCCGCATGCGCAGCCATCGTTTGAGCGGCTTCTTCTCCATGCTCTTCGCGCATCCATCCTTCCAACAACCGCAGCGCGTTGTACCACAGCGCATTGATCTCGACGGCTTTGCCGCGTCGCGGAGTGACTACCCAATCGTCCACCTTCGCATCCATCCAGGTGAGTTGATACCCTTGCGCGCCCTGTGTAAGCAATCCGTCTTTCGGATCAACATGAATTCCGAACAGCGTGCCCTTCAGATGATGCTCAACGATGTCGAGAAGTTGAGGCAGGATGAGCCTGAGCGTCACTTTATCGCCCGTGACTTCGACGTAACGACTGAGCGCGTGAAAGAACCAGAGCGTCGCATCAGTCGTGTGATAAAGCCCTTCTTTCTCGCCTTCGGGGAACATATTCGGAATCAGCCCGTCGCGGATATAGTGCGCGAACGTGCGCAATATGTATCGCGCCTGTATCTGGCGGCTAGTTGTGAGCGTCAGCCCTTCGAGGCTTATCATCGTGTCGCGCCCCCAATCAGTAAACCAGTGATAGCCCGCGATGACCGTTCGCACTTCGTCGCCTGCTGCGCGCGCGCGCGTGGTGTCCTCTACGCGCCCTGCCGGAGTGATAACGAACTGGTCTGCCGCGAGGATCAATTCCGCAACCGTATTATCCGGCGCTGTAGGCTCCGGCCTCTCAAGCAGTCGCCTGCGCCGTTCGTGTTCGGCTGCATGCGCTTCTTGAGGTTCGAGCGCCTGAATGACTTCCCACGATTCGGTCGAAGCAACTATCGTGGCCGATTGCCCCTGCGATAAATCCATGCGGAAGTAGCCGGGACTCCAAAGGCTTCCCGTGTAGTCATAGCCGCGATTTTTTTCTATCGCGTAAGCCAGCCCGTCAATTATTTCTCTATCGAAGGTGAACGCCGATTTATGCTCTGAAAGCGACATTCTGAGCGGAGGCAAATGCGTATTCGGCGCGCAAAATTCGTAGCGGTCTTCGACCACCGTCAACTCATAAGGCTGTTTGAATTCTTCGCCGACCTTGCCTTCGTGTGGGCGGAACTGGATGGCCGGACGCATTTCCAATCGCAGGCTCCCCTCGCCCGATTTCATCGCGTAGGTGACGAGCGTAGTGTTCTGCCCGTGCGGAAGCATTATGCGCTTCTCAAGCACGAATCCGCCTATCTCGTATCGCCAGACCGGCAAGCCCCATTCCAGTTGAAACTCAGCCAGATACTTCGCGCCATTTACGCGGAGCTTGCCGCCTTCGCGCTCTTCGGCTCCGAGCAGGATAGTGGTTCCATCCGGGAAGCGCGCTCGTTCCATCAAGTCATTGAGCATCATCATGCGGCCAAAGGGCGATGGCAGTGCCGCTATCAGAATCCCGTGAAAGCGGCGCGTGAGAACGCCTGAAAGCGTGCCTGATGCATAACCGCCCAGGCCGTTGGTCACGAGCCACTCGCGCGTCGGATCGAATATCTCTTCCGTCTCGTATTTTACCGGCCAGGGTATACTGCGAACTGTATCATTCATTCCTTTTGCTCCTCAGGGCTTTTCTTATTTCAATTGATTTCTGATCACCCATTATGTATCGCTCCGTTTTCGACTCTTCATAAAACACCGGAGCGAGCGCCACCGTCGCATGTCCGGGTATTCGCCAGTTGTCTTCCGTGTCAAGCATTGGAGTTCCGCTGCCGCCATAGAGCGCCGATTCGCTCGACCACAGCGTCTCCCATCTCGTGTTGTCGGGCGGAGCAAGCAGCGGCTCAGGCGCGGGAGCGAGATTAAGATCAGTGCCGAAGTTGACAATCAACAAACGGTCGCTTCCGTCATCAACAAAATAACGCAACACGAAGGCTTGATCCGCAAGCACTGCGCCGTCAACTGCTCGCTTGCGCTGCGCGCTGAAGGCAATGTCTTCTCGCCGCAGCTTCAATAAATCAATATGCATCGCGTAAATTTCCGCGTGGCGCTGGCGCTCCGCAAAGTCCAATTTGCAACGCTCGAATGCATCCGGGTCCGTAGGATCAGGAAGGCGCGATTGTATCTCTTCGGTAGCAAAACTTCGGAACTGTTCCAGAAACTCCGCGCGGCCATCGCGCACAAGACGAGCGAGGTCTGTATCGTGGTCTGCGAAGTATGTGAACGGTGCGGACGCGGCGAATTCCTGCCCTTGAAAAAGCATCGGCGTTCCCGGCGCAAGCAGCATGAGCGCAGTCATGGCTCTATACCTTCCGGGCGAAGTCATCTGATGACAGCGTTCGCCGCGCACCGTGTTGGCTACCTGATCGTGGTTCTGAATGAATGTAATAAACTGCTCAGGCTCTAAATCGAGCGCAGGCGTGCCGCGCCGCTGCTGCTGCCATTTGTATCGCTGGCCTTGATACAGATAGCCATACTTGATCGCAGATATGAACTCCTGCGCCTTGCCCAGATAATCTGTGTAGTAGGCTTCGTTGCGGCCCGTCAACGCAACCATCGCGCTATGATGAAGATCGTCGTTCCACAAGGCGTCAATTCCATAACCGCCTTGCTCCGGCGGTCGAATAAGTATGGTCTGTTGCGGCTCGTTTTCGCCTACGACGATGATCGTCCGGTTGCCTGCCGCCGAGCGAGCGCGCTCGGTCAAAGCTGCAAGAACGTGCTCGCCTGATTCATCATACACGTTCTGCGTAGCGTCCAATCTGAGGCCGTCAAGCTGAAACTCGTCAATCCAGTAACCGGCATTCGCGATCACAAATTCGCGCA
>DATEKX010000254.1:0-6410 GCA_035277165.1 Blastocatellia bacterium
TAGTAAACTCCCTGCGCGAGAATACCGAATATTTCCGCCGCGAGATCGTGCGATTGGGTTTCGAGATCATCGAAGGCCGCCACCCGATTGTGCCTGTAATGCTGGGCGAAGCCGCCGTGGCTCAGGACATGAGCCGCGAGCTTTTAACTGAGGGCGTTTACATCAAGGGCCTGTGGTATCCGGTTGTGCCTAAAGGCGAAGCGCGATTGCGAGCGCAGATTTCTGCCGCTCACACGCGCGAGGAACTAGACCGCGCGCTCGAAGCGTTTCAGAAAGTCGGTAAGCGAATGGGCGTGATTTAACTGCCAAGTTGTAAAAAGTTGTTAAACCCCCGCCGATATTCTTAGCTAAAGAAACCTCTCGCCGGAATCGAACGTTATAAGAGTTCCGGTTCAAGTTCAATCTGTGTGTGTTCGCGCTAAAGGTGCCCTGATTGCGCAATAGACAAACTGTCCAAACAAGGAGCGAGAGGATGAAAATCAGCAAATTTCTTTATCACACAAAAGCGGTAATCGCTGTAATGTTATTCCTGTCTGTGAGCGCCTTCGCCGCAGCAGACAAAGCAAACGGCAAAAAGAAGATCGAGTTCACCACAGACTCCAAAGAAGCCAAAGAAGCGGTCGCCCAGATCGTCTATCGCATCGAAACTTTTCAGTTCGGCCCTGATGTTGCCGCCATAGCTCAAAAAGCCGTCACAGCCGACCCGAATTTCGCATTCGGCCATTATCTGGTCGGCACAACCGCCAATTCACCCGCCGAAGCCAAGCCCAGCATAGACAAAGCCATCGAGCTTTCAAAGAAGGCTTCAGACGGCGAACGCCGATACATCGAAGCTGTGCTGCTTACGCGCGCAGGCAAGCACGACGAATCGCTTGCCATCTTTAACGACCTCGCCAAGCAGTATCCCGATGAGCGCATGGTGCAGATGTTGCTCGGCCAAGTCCACACCGCCAAGGGAAATTACGACGAAGCCAAAGCGGCGTTTGAAAGAGCTATTCAGATCGACGGCAGCACGCCGCGCGTTTACACCTTCATCGGAAACCTTTCATTGCTCAAAGGCGATTATGGCAAAGCTCGCGAGATGTTCAAGGTGTCTCTAACCAAGAAAGCCCCGAACACCGCGCCGTTCGGCCCCGGCTACGGGCTGGTTTACGCCTACATTTACGAAGGCGACACGAAATCGGCGCTGAAAGCGCTCGGAGAGTACGAAGCTGCATACGTGGCGGCAGGCCAGGACAAACAGTTCCCTCCGGTCTTCATCTGGAACTCGATTGGTCGCGTGCATCTTGAGTACGGCAACCCCACAGAAGCCATCAAGTATTACGAGAAGGGATACTCGACCGTGCCCGGCAGCAGTATAGATGAGCTTCAAAAGAAGACCTGGCTCGGACGATTGCATCACGGCAAAGGTCGCGCGCTTGCGAAGATGGGCAAGCACGAAGAAGCATGGAAAGAAGCCGAGCTAATCAAGAAGATGATCGAAGAAGGCGGCAAGGACGGCGAGCCGTTCTGGCCTTCATATTACTACATCGCCGGTTATCTGAAGCTCGAAGCGGGCGATTACAAAACCGCCATCGAGTATCTGAAGAAAACTGACCTGACCGACCCGTTCCACAATTTGCTGCTCGCTCGCGCCTATGACAAGTCGGGCGATGCGGCCAGCGCACAGAAGATATACAAAGAGATCGTCGGCACGAATGCGGTCACCATTGAAAGAGCGATTGCTTACCCCGAAGCGAAGAAGAAGCTCAAGAGCTAATCGAGCAACGCTTGGCATTAATGATTGACGGCGAAACGAGGGCGACCTTTGCAGGTCGCCCTCACGTTTTTGAGCAGGCAGTTTGAAAATCCCTCGCCTGCTCGAATAGACTAATCATGCTTATGAAAAAGAGCCTGTCTGTTGCGTTGTTATTCGCCGTTGCCTGCGCGAGTCTTCAAGCTGCACGCGCGCAATCGTTCAAAATCCATTTCTCTCAATTTCAACTCGACAACGGATTGCGCGTGGTGATGTCAGAAGATCACACGCCTCCGGTCGTTGCCGTCGCGGTCTATTATGATGTCGGCTCGCGCAATGAAGTCCGGGGGCGCACGGGGTTTGCTCATCTCTTCGAGCACATGATGTTTCAAGGCTCGGAAAATGTCGGCAAGGCCGAGCATTTCAAATATGTCGAAAGCAACGGCGGATCAATGAACGGCTCGACTCACACGGACTTCACCAATTATTACGAGTTCCTGCCCTCGAACCAGCTTGAGCTTGCGCTGTGGCTCGAAAGCGACCGCATGCGCTCGCTCAAGATCACTCCCGAAAATCTGAAGAACCAGCAGGAAGCTGTCAAAGAAGAGAAACGACTCAGTTATGATAATCAAGCTTATTGGCCTGCGCTCGAACGCATGGACGAGATGATCTTTCACAACTGGGCCAACGCGCATTCGACCATCGGCTCAATGCAAGACCTCAACGCCGCAAACATCAATGATGTGAAGCAGTTTTTCGATACTTATTACGCGCCCAACAACGCAGTGCTGGCAATCGCGGGCGACATAGATTCGGCGCAAACCGAATCGCTCGCGCGAAAATATTTTGGCACGATTCCCCGGCAAAAAAGCCCTCCGCCGGTTGATGTGACCGAGCCTGACGGAGTCGTCAAACGCAGAGCAGTAGTTGATGACCCGCTTGCCGAAACGCCCGCCGTCGCTATGGCCTGGAAAATACCCGCGCGGCACGCGCCGGATTTCTACGCGATTGCGATGCTGAAATCGTTACTGTTCGACGGAGCCAGCGCGCGGCTATATCAAAAGCTCGTAAAAGAAAAAGCCGTGTCTTTGGAAGTGCAAGGCTTCCTTGAAGAGCGGCGAGGGCCGGGGCAGGCGGCCCTCCTGACAATCCACAAATCCGATGTGAAAAGCGAAGATGTTGAGGCGATAATCGAAGCCGAAATCGAGCGCGTGAAAAAAGAAGGCGTGACCACGGATGAATTGAACAAGGTCAAGAATCAATACCGATTGAGCCGTTTCATATCGGGGAGCGAAGGCGAATACACGAGCTTTCAGACGGCGCTCGGACGTGCGCTCGCGCTCGCAGAATTCACGTTGTTCGATAATGACCCTTCGCTCATCAACATCGATATAGACCGCTACCTTGCAGTCACGCCCGACGAGGTGCGCGACGTAGCGCGCAAATATTTTGTGCCGTCAAATACTGCATCTCTCTACATCCGGCCCGCGAAAGGAAAATGAGAAGTTTGATTAAAGCACGGTCGTTCATCATCTGGATCATCATCAGTTCGGTTTTCGTCACCACTGCGAGCTTCGCCGGACAAAACGAGCAGGCGGAAAGCTGGCGAAAGCAAGCGCCTCAACCTCATAGCGCGCGACCGTTCGACCTTCCAACTGCGCGCGAAGTGAAGCTTGAAAATGGGTTGACGCTTGTAATGATTGAAGATCATCGCACGCCGCTGGTCACTATGAATGCGGGCGTATCTCAGGCAATGTCGGGAAACGACCTGATGAGCCAGGTGGCGCTTGCGGAAGCAACTGGAGAGTTGTTGACGGAAGGCGCAGGCTCTCGCACGAGCGAGCAACTGGCCCGCGAAGTGGAAACGCTCGGAGGCCAGATATCTTCATCCGCGTCGAGCGATTACGCTGTAGTGAACGCCGCAGTGATTTCCGAAAATGCCGAAGCAATGATCGGCGTTTTAGCAGATGTGCTGGCGCGTCCGGCGTTTCATTCGAGCGAAGTCGCGCTCTATAAAAATAATCGCATAGAGAACCTTACAGTAGACCGGCAGAACCCTGCCTTTCTGGTGCGCGAACATTTCAATCGCGTAATCTACGGCTCGCACCCTTACGGCATCGTCGCGCCAACGCCTGAAACTATTCGTTTGATGACCAGAGCAAAGATCGCTCGCTTCTATGAATCAAGCTATTCGCCAGCCGCGTCGGTCGTAGTCATCGTTGGCGATTTCGATTCGACAAAGATGGAGGCGAAAGCAGTCGCAACGCTCGGCAAATGGAAGAAGCCTATCGCTTCGGCGACAAAGCCTATCGCTTCGGCGACGCCAGGACCGGCAGTGCGTCGCGTCCTCTTGATTGATCGGCCCGGCTCTGAGCAGGCAGACTTTCGCATAGGCAATCTGGCCGTTGCGCACTCGGACGCGGACTACTTTCCGCTTATGGTTGCGAATGCGGTGCTTGGAGGAGAGAGAACAGGGTCGCGGCTCTTTATGAATATTCGAGAGCAGAAGGGCTACACTTATGATGTGTACAGCGCTGTGAGCGCACTCAAACGAGGCGGGACTTTTTTTGGCGGGTCAGCAACGCGCACAGAGGTCACGATTCCGGCAATCAAAGAAATGCTCGCCGAATTCGACCGGCTGAGAAACGAAGCAGTTCCCGCTGAGGAATTACAAAACGCAAAGAGCTACCTGACCGGAGCGTTTTCAATATCGCTCTCGACGCAAGGCGGCATTGCCGATGAGATATTGCAAATTCGTCTGCTCGGATTGGGCGCTGATTATCTAAAAAACTATCGCGCGCGAATCGAAGCCGTCACCGCAAGCGATGTGCAGCGAGTCGCGCGCAAATACATTTTGACCGACCGCCCAATAATCGTAGTCGTTGGCGACGCAGCAAAACTCAGAAAAGAGCTTTCAACGCTCGGCCCGATCACAGCGCTCAACGTGAAAGGCAGTCCCAGGAAGTAGGCGTTGCTAAATTTACAGTTTGATGTGCTGGGATGAAAGTTGAAGCGGAGGGGACAGGACTCGAACCTGCAAGAGCTTTCGCTCGGCGGTTTTCAAGACCGCTTCCTTACCATTAGGATACCCCTCCGATATTTGCCGCCAGTGAAGTATAGGGGAGCCTACATCAGCATTTCAAGATGAGTGTTCGCTCAAACCCCGTCTTGGACAGTGCCGCAGACAAAAAAATGACGGAAGAGATGACTCGGGCGAGTGCTCCCTTCCGTCTTTCTGCGTCCCTTCAATGGTTGTGTCCCTCAACCAGAGAAGAAGAGGAGGTTATTTGACAGCCACAATCCAAATTCCCTCATGGTTGCCGAGTTGACGGCACTATACCAGAGACGTGATTGCTATGTAATTGCTACCTTTGCAAAAGGCAAAAAAAGTATCCTCTAGGTTCATGACTAAACTTTGGTTTTCACTATATTAAGCAATGCGTGATATATTTAACTCGAAAATTGAGACTGAAAGTCGCTTGCCACTGTAATTATTCAGCAAATATTGTTTCTAAAGGCTGCAATTAAACTTGATAGAACGATAATCCAGGCAACCCGCGCTTGATTCCTTCATCAAACTGCTCGCCCGTGCAGATGAAATAAGGCAAAAAGCATATGTTTCGCAATACATTCACAAATTCTTTCTGGTCTTATGGTGCTTGTGCTATGATTCGCCAAGTAGCGGACCGGAGGCGGTTAACAATGTCTACTCATCTGGTTTCGGTCGCTGCGGCTCAATCGCAAGTTTCGCATCAGCCGTTTACCTCTCAATCCCTTAAGAACGCGCTGAATAATTCGGACAATATTGCGTAGCAAGGAAGAACTCATGAAAAGATCGCAAAGCGCAAAGCAATTCTTGACGCTGTTGCTCGTTTTCCTGTTGGGGTTAGCGCCGATTGCCCAACGAGCTAAAGCTTCAACCGACCGACCGTTCAATCAAAATGAAGACGATACGGACGGCGTCACATTCGACAATTTGCTGCCAATTTCGGGCTACAGCCTTTACATCGAAGCACGCAATATTGGTCAGCAAGCGCGCTCCGGCGGTTTCAGCGAACTCATAGAGCCGCTTTTGCCGATAGTTTACCAATTGCCGAAAGAGGTTGACGCGCTTGCGAGATTTGTCGTCACGAATGCGGATGTGCTTTCGCGCTCGCGATTGATGATAGCAACCCAATCTGCAAAGACTTCTCTCCCGCCTTTGTTGATAGCCTTAGAGCTTGCTTCGGCTGATGCAGCGCAGGAGATCGAAGGAAAGGTCCAGGAATTGATAGTTTCACTATTTGCGCCCGCGCTCGCAGTCAAATCTGATTCGGAAAAAAATACAGACGTGGATAGTCAAGGCCAGCAACCAGCCATGCCTTCTCCATTCGTCATCAAGCGCGCCGGGCGGGTGCTCGCGTTTTCCCCAACCCCGTTCACCTTCAAAGGACTCAAATCCGAAGGCGAAAAGCCTATCTCGGATGATCCGAATTTCCGCGTAGCGCATGACCGCTTCTACTCAGAGGCTTTTTTTCTCTATTACGACATCGCGCTTGCAACGCGCGTAACGCGCGAGCGAATAGACGCCCTTGAGAAAGATACAGAGTCAGGATATTCGACCAGAAGAAAGTCTGCGCCGCCGCCTGAGCCAGCCCCGCCAGGACCACCGCTCCCTAAATTTGCAACACCAATT
>DATEKX010000255.1:0-3060 GCA_035277165.1 Blastocatellia bacterium
TACTGTTTATTGCCTTCGAATTTGAGCCAGATGACGAGTTGGAGTTTTAGTTTATCCGGGTCGACAGGTTTTATGAGAACGTCGTTGCAGCCTGCCTTTTGAGCTTCGCGGCGAAGCGTGGGTTTGTCGCTTGTCAGCATCAGCAGGATGGGCGCGATTGAAGATACGGTTTCACGTATCTCTCTTGCGACCGTAATGCCGTCGGTTTTCTCTGCCGCGTGGTTGAGCAGAATCAAGTCGGGGCTTTCAGATGATGCAATCAATATGGCTTCGCCGGGTTTATCCGTTGCGAACAATTCATAATCGCGACCCAGTATGGCATCAAACAGTTTCTGGTACTTGCTGGTGTCAAGCACGAGCAGGCGAGGCTTTTTTGATTTCAGGCTCTCGTTTTTTTCGGCTTGATTTTCGGTCGTCATATTGCTCCCGTGTTGAAAGGTTCAACAATCCTAGCATCAAAATCCCCTTTGTCAATGAAGCCATGATTATTAAATTGATTTTGTGAATTTTACGTTGCTTGACATGCCATCAAGCTGGAACCTATACTCGTCTTTCGGTTGATGATTGAAACTTTGGCCGCAGCGTTCTTGTGTGATGTAAATTCTATTCAACCGAATTCGGAAAGTTGCGAGCCAGAAAACGGAGACTGTACTGATTGGCTAAGACGGTCCAGGGTCGGCTCAACGCGGAGGGGCTTCGCGTGGCGATTGTTGCAAGCCGCTGGAATGACTTCGTCGTGAGCCGCTTGATAAGCGGCGCGGTTGATGCTCTCGAACGGCTCGGCGCATCAAGCGACGCCATAACCATTGTTCGCGTGCCTGGCTCGTTTGAAATACCTATGGCGGCTCGGCGTGTTGCTCAAAGTGGCAACTACGACGCGCTCATCTGCATAGGCGTTATCATTCGTGGAGAGACTTCTCATAACGAACATATAGCATCGGAAGTCTTCAAAGGCATCGCTCAAGTATCTCTTGAAACGAACCTCCCCATAGCACTTGGAGTAGTGACAGCAGACAATCTCGAACAAGCTATTGATCGCGCCGGGGCTAAATCCGGCAATAAGGGGTTTGAGGCGGCAATGTCTGCAGTGGAGCTTGCAAACCTCTACCGCGAATTCTGAAGCAGTGGGCGTTTCAGAGTAATACTAATAGTAAAGTAGCAGGGTTTGAATTATGGGTGCCAGGCGTAAGGCTCGCGTTTGTGCCTTACAAATGCTCTTTCAATACGACATCGCAAGACCCCGCCTTGATGAGCTTTCGAGCACTTACTGGGAAGCTTTCGGCGAGGATATGAGCGATGTGCCTCGCGACTTCTCCAATAATCTTGCGGCGGGCGCAATTGCTCACCTCGACGAAATAGACGAACTCATCATAAAGCGCGCGGAGAACTGGCGTATAAAGCGCATGGCAGTCGTAGACCGTAATATACTGCGGCTCGCCATTTACGAATTCCTATACGAGCCTGATACGCCAAAGACCGTTATCATAAATGAAGCTCTGGAAATAGCGCGGCGCTTTTCGACTTTTGAAGCGACTCAGTTCATCAACGGTATACTGGACGCCATAAAGCGCGACCTTGAAGATAATCAGACTGCCTCGATAGCGACAACAAGCCAGCAGTGATTTGAATTTCAGATCGCTTGATCCAATAATCTACTTCCTGCGCCTATGATAGATGACAAAGCGCTCTTGAGTGAGTATCTATCCGAATCCGAAGAACTATTGGATTCGCTGCTTTCAGACCTCGACACTTTGCCCGCGCGCTCAACCGCCGCCCCGGACATTAATCTCATCAATCGCATATTCCGCACAGTACACTCGCTCAAAGGTCTTTCCGGCATGATGGGACTTGCCGAAGTGCAATCTCTGGCTCACGAATTTGAAGACATACTAGACGATCTCCGCCTCGGCCAGCTTTCGCTCACGGAAGATGCGACGACCGCGCTTCAAGAAGCAGGCGCAGGGCTTGCCGCTTTAGTCGGAGGCGCGGCTCGCGGCACTGCGGGCGAAGAAGATTTTGACCGTTTGCGCAGCCTTCTTATCCTGATTGCCACGCGACCACGCGAGCGCGCTAAAAAAGATGATGCAGGAATTGACTCGATCAATCTCTCGCCTCGCGAGCGCAGTCTGCTGACGGAATACGAAGAACATAGAATCCACGAGAATCTAAACGCAGGCAGATCATTTTATTCGATCATCGTTAATTTTGAAGTCGGCAAGCTCGATACATCTTATCGCGCGCTGACATCCAAGCTTGCAGACCGTGGCGAACTGATCACGACCTTGCCCGAAACGGCAAACGAGCCTTCGCTTGTCGCTTTCAAACTGGTATTCGCAACGCAGCTAAAAGAGAACGACCTCAAGCCCGTCGTTGAGCCGTTCAGCGGGCGAGTTTCCAGAATGGGGCCTTCGACATGGCGGCGAGCAGGCGCAGCGCTTCGCAGCGTCGGGCGCAAGCAAAAAAAGCAGGGCGGCAAATCCACCGGCAAGAGTTCGAGCGAAGTGCTTCCGCCCGCGTTCGCGCAAGAATCGCTTCAACCGCTGTCGCCGAGCGTGCGCGTCGAGATGGCGCAGATTGACGAATTGTCGGGGCTCGCGCACGAGCTTTCAATCGAGATGCAAAAGCTTACTTCGATGGCCGACCGATTTTTGATTGCCGCAGGACTGGGAGCGCGCGATCAGTTCGACCTTCGTTACAGCGCGCGGCGAATCGAGCGCGAATTTCTGCAACTGGAAGAACGTCTGGTCGAGCTTCGCATGGTGTCGCTCGCGCAGACATTCACGCGAGCGGCGCGGCTCGCGGGCAGACTGGCGCGCGAGCTTGGCAAGTCCGTCTCGGTCGAAGTCACCGGGCGCGACACGCAACTCGATAAAGCGATAGTTGATCGCATATCGGATTCTATCTATCACGTGTTGCGCAATGCGATAGATCACGGCATAGAGATGCCCGATGACCGCCGACTTCGGGGCAAGAACCCGCGAGGTAAGATAAAAATTGAAGCGAGCCTTGAAGGCACACGGGCCATAATCGCCATCATAGATGACGGGCGCGGCGTCGATC
>DATEKX010000256.1:0-9218 GCA_035277165.1 Blastocatellia bacterium
AAAACAACTGCGCTTCGGTGGGCGCTCCGTAGTTCCGCTTTCTAAGCTCGGAGACGAAGGCGGCGTTTGAAGCGAACGTGAAATGGCCCGAGCCTTTGCCCTGCTTGAACCAGCCTTCGCAATTCAGCGTTCCAGCCTCTCGCACTATCTGAAACTGAACGGGCGACCCGTTGCCCTGCATTAAAGCCGGGTTCAACCCTTTGAGATTTTCCTGCTTTATGTCCGTAGACGACATTGAGTGGTTATGTCTTCCGTTGCCGTGCTGGACAGTCAAATAAACCTGATCGGTTCCCGGTTTACTCTCTATTATCCATTCGCCTGTGATAGCCCCTTGCGCCGCAGTCGAACGAATCTGCGTGTAACACAACAGCAACACGAGAGCGGTTAAAGTAGCGCGCAGTGCGTTTCTACGCGCCGCCGCAGACCTGCGCATTGAACCCGCTCGTGCGCGATGATTATTCTCTGTATTCATCATGGTATCCTCCGATAGAGACACGTGTCTCCTATCGAGACTTCGGCCCCTGTTGTTGCATCTATGATTTTGCGGCAGAGCACTTGCCGCGGTTATTTCTTGCGTGAACCCGGAATGATGTTCAGACGTCTCAACTCCATGAGTTGTTCGAGCGTCACGTCTTTGAACCCATGACTTCTGACGTTCTCGATAAAGTCAGGAGTGACGCCGTGTATCCTCAAGCCCGTAAGTTCGTCCGGCGTCGGCTTGTATCCGAACGCCTGAATGGCTTTGATGAAGCTTGCGCTGACTCCGTGAATCCTGAATGCCGTAATATATTCCGCAGATAGATTCGTAAGGCCGAATGACTTCATCTCTGCGATGAATTCGGTAGTAACTCCGTGAATCCGCATACCTGTAAGATCATCGGCGGAAAGATTGTTGCCAAAGTAAGACCTCATGGTCTGAATATACGCGATATTCACATCATGTATTTTAAGAGCTACGAGATCGTCCGGCGAAAGGCGCGTAAACCCAATCGCTTTCATCTCCTGAACGAATGCCGGAGTTACGCCGTGTATCATGAAAGCCTGCAGCAAATCGGCAGAAAGCTTATCGTATCCCGCGTTTTTCCAATCCGAAATATACTGCGCAGTTACGCCGTGTACACTGAACCCAATCAGGTCTTCCGCAGAAATATTCGCGTAACCCAGGTCTTTGATAGACGACATGAATTTCGGCGTGATGCCGTGAACTCTCATTGCGACCAGCGTGTCAACCGAGAGCTTTCGATTGAACAGCGCATTCATATCTCGAATGAATTCCGGGGTGACGCCGTGTGTTTTCATCTCGATGAGTTCGTCAACCGACAGCCCCTTGTATCCTGCGGCTGCCAGATCGTTGATGAAATCGCCGGAGCCGCTCGCCGCGCTTTCCTGAACCGGTTCATCAGGCGTAACAGTTTCGTCTTCTGTGGCGGCAGGCTCGTCTTCGTTTTTATTGGCGTCTTGTTGAGCATTCGCATCTGGATTTTTATCACTCGGCTTCTGATTCGCGTTCTGCCCGCGTTGCAGACTATCGCTTGTGAAAGCGACTCGCGCTTCGAGCGACGAGGCCGCTGGTGTTTCTTTCGATGCCTGATCGTCGTTTGAGAAAGTCTGGGTCTGCGCGCCCGCAAAAATAGTGAATGCCGTAGCAAGCGCGATGACTCCGGCGAGCCACGATTCAAAACGATGAGAAGCGCGGGCAGGGCTTCCGACAAGTCGTTGAATGCGATTTATGAGCGCGCCTCCGTTTGCGGCGACCGCTAGTTGAGGCGCAACGCTGCGCAAGTGCTCAAGCTCGGCCAGCGCGCGCGCATAGGTCAATACATCGCCACAAGTGGCTACGGCCAGATCATCGCAGCAGTGCTCGCGTTCCTGGCGAATCTGGGCCGAAAGCCACCAGACCGCAGGGTGATAAAAGAGCAATGTTTCAACTGCCGTTTGAATCAGGTTGATCAGATAGTCGTAGCGTTTTATGTGAGCCAGTTCGTGAGCCAACAGCGCTTCCAACTGCTCTGCGCTCAAGCCCGTCAGCGCGCTTGCCGGAACCAGTATCACAGGGCGCAGCCAACCGATTACCGTAGGCACTTCGACCAGCACAGACTCGCACAAGCGCACGGGTCTCGACACACGAAGACGGCGACACAGCGACGAAAGCTTTTCCTGCCATTGCTGTAGGCTCTGGCTCGCGCGACGGCGCTTGAGCCGCTGCGCTACGACAAGGCCGCCTAAGAAACGCAGCGAAAGAAACAACACTCCCGCGAACCACAAGGCCACAAGCCACGGCATAAGCGTCGTGAATCGCTCTTTCGCCCACAGGTTGAACGACAAAGATTGATGCGACGTTGAAAGATCACGCGCGCTCTCGGAAATGGATGTGACCCGAGCCAAAGATTCCGACTCGGTTTCAGAGGCGCGCGAAGTTGAAATCAAAGCTTCGTTCTTTGATATGAATTCATCTTTTGAAGATTGGCTTATTATGAAAATAGTCGCGATGGGTAGAGCCAGCATCAATAACATGGCGGCGCAAGCCACGCTGTATCGAACATTGGCCGCGCGTTTGCGGAGCATCACAGCCACGCCCGCGTAAAGTATGGCGACAATCGCGCCCTGCCAGATGAAATGAACGAGCGCCCAGCCCAGCGCTTGAAATATAGGTTTGGCAAGCAGCATCTCAAGTGAGTTCATCGGTCGCTCCTCTCAAATTCATCGAGCACTCTGCGAATCTCTGAAAGCTCTTCGGCTGAAGTCCGCTTCCCCGTAGCCAGAGCTTGCATGACCAGACTGGTAGCCGAGCCGTTGAACACGCGCTCAAGCAGGTCGCTGACCATCTGCTGCTGGGTCTGTTCCTGAGCGAGCCGCGCTTCATAAACATGTGCGCGCTGACGTTCGTCACGGCGAACCAGCCCCTTGTCCGTCATTATCTGCATCAACTTCAACACGGTCGTGTATCCCGTGGGCTTTGCTTCATTGAGCGCTTCCTGAACTTCGCGAACCGTACACGGGCCGCGCTGCCACAAGGCTCTGAGTATCTCCAGTTCCGCGTCCGTCGGGCGCGGCAAGCCAGATCGGGCCATCGCAAGTATCCTTTCACCTGAAATCTGCTGCCCGCCATATTAGTACGAAGACCTTCGTATGTCAACGAAATTCTTCGTAGATAGAGAAAAATTTCGTGCGTGGCTGGCTTGCGCTTGTTGCGCGCGAGTTTATAAAATGCGCGGCTGCAATTCAAGATGATGAAGAAACGTGCTCAATTTACATTCCTGCTCTTGGTGATTATGGTCGCAGGGTGTCGCGCAGGCAGCGACCGCTCGCCCGTGATAGCGTCCCTTGGCGGGCAAGAGATTTATCGCAACGAGTTCGAGAGCTTCATCGCGTTTAAAGTCGGCGAGGTCGCTTCATCAGAGACAGCAGACAGCTTGCGCAGCCAGATGCTTGACGAATACATTCGCCGACGGCTGGTTTTATATGAAGCGGCGCGCGCGGGCCTTTCCGTAACCGCCGCTGAAATAGAGCAGGCCGCGCAAGAAAGCCCGCAGATCAAAGCTGCCGCCGCCGCTGATGATAAGCGAGAAGAGTTGATGCGCGATCTGCTGGTTCAAAAATATTATCGCCAGGTTCTGTTGCGCGACGTGCGGGTTTCTGATGAAGAGATACAAAAATACATCGAGCAAAACCAGTCGCGCCTGACAGACAAGCCGGGCTTTTTCGTGCGCGAGATTCGCGTGCAATCCAAAGCCGAGGCCGAAGCGTTGCGCCTCGAAGTCACCGAAGGCCGTCGCGATTTCGCTTCTGTCGCGCGTCTTCGTTCCGACGCGCCGAACGCTGAAACGGGCGGGCTTGCGCGCTACGAAGATGGACAGCTTCCAGACGTGCTTGAACGAGCTATTCAGCCGCTTCGACCGGGCGACGTGAGTCCGGTCATCGAATCGGGCTATGGCTTTCATATCTTCAAGCTGGAGCGCCGCGTTCAGCCTCACGGGATAGAGGAACGCAGGTCGCAGCTCGACGACCGCCGCGCGCAGTTGGCCGAAGAATTGATCGCGCGCAGGAACCAGCAGGCGGTTGACGCGGCGCTTGACCGGCTCGTGTCAGAGGCCGGTGTCAAGATTCACGACTCGACGCTGGGCTTCACATATACGGGTCAATTAAGGCACAATTAGAGATTAACAGTGAATGATGCGCGGCACGCGGATGAGGCGCAAACTCAGGCAAGCTCATCGTTCATGATTCAAGATCATCATTAACAGTAAAGAAGGGATGTGCAATATGAAGTTTATATTAACAGTGCTGACTCTGGCTTTCGTGCTCGCGATTTCGACTCCGGCGCGTGCGCAGGAGCCTGAGCTTATCAACGAGATCGTGGCGCGCGTCAATAACGACATCATTACGCTCGCCGATTACAATGGCGCGATTGAAGCTTTCAAAGAAGAACTTAAACGCCAGATGCAGGGCAAAAGCGATGCAGAGATCGAAGCGGAGTTCGAGAAACTGAAGAGCGGCGTGCTCGATTACATGATTGACGATATGCTGCTTGAGCAGAAAGCCAAAGAGCTTGGCATTGACGTTGAAGCCGAAGTCAATCAGCAAATGATTCAGATTGCGAAAGACAGCAATTTGCCGAATCTGGCCGCGCTTGAAAAAGCGATGCGCGATCAGGGCATAGACCCGGAAAACGCGCGCGCTACTTTACGCAAGAAGATTCAGCAGCAATACGTCGTGCAGCGTGAAGTGCTGCAACCGATCTATCAGCGATTGAATGAAAAAGAGCGCCGCGCTTTTTACGAGAAGCATAAAGATTCGTTCACGACTGTGGGCGAAGTAACGCTTTCGGAAATCTTTCTGCCGCTTGAAGGGCACACGGCTGCCGAAGTCGAGCAGCGCGCGCGCCGCCTGGTCGCAGAGCTTCGCGCAGGAATGAGTTTTGCCGATGCGGCCAAGAGCAATTCGCCCGCGACCCGCGCATCTCGCGCGCAGGATGGAAAGCTTGGCGTGTTCAAGGCGGGCGAAATCAAAGAAGACATCACTGCCGCCATCTCGACGCTGAAGGTCGGCGAAGTGACTGAACCGATTCGTCTGCAAGACGGCTTTCAGATCATTCGCGTTGATGACCGCAAGGCTTCTATCGTTCGCCCGTTTGAAGACCCGGAAGTTCAGCAGATGGTAAGTCGCGGAGCAACGATGGAACAAGCCGAAGACGCTCGCAAGAAATATCTTCAGAAACTGCGCGATGATTCCTTCGTCCAGATCACCAAAGGCTACGCCACAGCTCAGGCAAAAGCAGAGAAGGAATAGGGAATCGGGAGTAGAAAGCGGAGAGTAGGGAGTAGGGAAAGAACAAAGAGTTTGAATTGTTGTTTTCCTACTCCCGACTCTTTAATCCCTACTCTCTAATCATGCGCCTCGATATTTTTCTAAAGCTCTCCAGACTTGTGCCGCGCCGCACGCTCGCTCAACAGATGTGCGAGGCCGGTGCGGTTCGTCTTAACGGTTCGCCAGCCAAGAGCGCGCGCGAAGTCCGCGCAGGCGACCAGATAGCTATTCGCCAGCGAGGCCGCATCACTACGGTTCGAGTAATCACAGTTCCGGCAAAGCCACCATCAAAAGCTCAAGCCGCGTCTTTGTACGAAACCATCGGCGTTGAAACATACGACCCGGACAGTTAATTTGAAATCTCAAATTACTGCTCACTGCTTACCGTCTTCAACAAATTCCGCCTCAATCACACTTTCATCACGCGACGCAGACGGAGGCGTGTCTGCTTCGCGCAGAGCGGTCTCGGCAACGGCGGCAAGCAATCGGCGGCGCTCGACAGGCTTGAGCTTGTAACGTTCAATGAAGATGTTGTAGAGCAGTTCTTCGGCGCGATCAACACGCGGCGCGATCAAGTAAAGCGTCATTATGTAAAGCACGACTGTCGCAAATCCCAGATAGCCGGTCGCGGGCGAGAACGCCTCGAAATCAAGTGTGCCGAGCGTAGCCGTCTGCATCAGCTTTTGCAAAATGTACTTTGCCCATGATTCGCTCGGCGCAAAGAGGTCTGCAAGCACCAGATATTTGAGCACGAACGAGGCTCCGAGAACTGTCGCAAGGCTCTTGGTCAGCCTCACGGGATTGAAGACGACGAACAGGTTGTTCCAGAAGATCAGAAAATAAAAAAGGTAAAAGCAGAAATTGAGCAGCCCGCGTTCGGGCGTCACCGCATTGAAAATCTGAATCGTCGCAAAGTAAAGGGTCGCAAGCCGTATTGTGCCCGAAGCATTTTCAACCAGCCCGTGATGCTCGCCTATGTAATCGGGCAACTCGATGATTCCGCCTCGAACAAAAAGGATCATCACGAAGGCTGCGAGTATGACCGAAACCAGTTGAGGCGCGAGGAATTGCAATTCGTTATTCTCTGCCGTGAAACGCACGCCGCCCATAAGCGCTACTGTCAGAAACAGCACCGGCACGACGATGTATTTGAATACGTCTTTGGTTTCGGGTTTTCGCATTTCGATAAGCGTAGCGCCTGCTTCAGGTCTCAATTCTCAGTTAAACCAATCGAGCGGATTGAAATCTGATGGCGTGACTCCAAGGCCGTCCTTGAACCGCTGACGCAATGCGCTTGCGCTCTTTATTTCAAGGTCTGCGCGATCAGTCTCAAAGATGTTATTAGGCGCGACGGCCAAACATTGTTCAACAGCCGCAAGCCCTTTCTTGAATATTTCGTCATCATCATAAATGTGGCCGCGCCCAAGTCGGTAGTAACCGTAAGCTATGAAAAACTGCGTTGTCGCATCAAGGTGAGCCGGGTCGGCCAGCTCAAATTGATCTATGGCGACCTGGTTCTGGCCCGCGTTGAAATGTTTCATCGCTTCGTCAAAGTTCGCCTGATTTATGTGATAAGTATTTGCTTCGACTGCTATCTGCGTTTTGAGTTCTTCGAGCGAGCGAGGCTGCCGCACGTAAAGCCATATGATGCTTGCGCCATAAAGTAGCGCGATTGCCAACCCTGAGATTTGCACTGTTCGTTTCACTATTGCTTTGATGATCGAATCGCGGATTTCTGCTGCCCGGTTTTGTAAAATGCCCGGAACAAACATATCATCCCCTTGCGTGAAGCGCATCCGCTTAATGATGACAGGCGACAGCCCATGCCTTAAAATCGAATCACGATGCATAAACGATTCACGATTGAAGAGCACGTCCGTTGGTCTGACATAGATCGCGCCGGAATTATTTATTACGGTCAATTCCTGCGCTTTTTCGAGATAGCCGAAACCGAGTTGTTTCGCGCAGTGGGTTTGCCTTACTCAGCGGTCTTTGACCGCCTGGACATCTGGCTTCCGCGCGTGCAGATTCATTTCGATTTTCGCAAGCCGCTCTTGCTCGATGATCTGATAGAAGTCTCTGCTTACGTTGGTCGCTTCGGCAGCAAATCGCTCACGCTTCGTTTCGAAGTCAACAAGAAAGGCGAGAGTGATCTGGTCGCGGAAGGGCACGTTGTTTTAGCATGCGTCTCTCGTTCAACATTCAAATCCGTCTTTGTGCCCGCCGAGATAATCGAAAGCCTCAGACCTTATCTCGCAGAGCAATCATCTGAGTAGCGCCTGGGAAAATATGCGCTGACGGTTGCATCTCGACCGCGCGAAAGCTTAACCTAAACGAGTCGATTCGTAATAATCACTGACTCTTTCATTTGAGGTGACGATGGCCGATAAACATCACGCTTTGAGCGGCGCTCCGATTAATCCAAAACCTGTTACCGGAGAGATGACCGTAGCCGATCTTGTTGATTCGGCTTTCTTAGCTTACAACGCCGCGCGATTGCGCGAAGGCTGCCAGCTCTTTGTCGAAAAGATGCTCGAAGAAGATGTGACCATCGGCATGAGCTTGACGGGCGCGCTCACTCCTGCGGGGCTTGGGATGAGCGCGATCATCCCGCTGATTGAAAATGGATTCGTAGACTGGATTGTTTCGACGGGCGCGAATCTTTATCACGACACGCATTTCGGCATAGGGCTGCGAATGCATCGCGGCAATCCGCAGACCTCAGACATCGTGCTTCGCGAAGAAGGCGTCGTGCGCATCTACGATATTTTTTTCGATTACGATGTGCTGCTGTCAACAGACGACTTTTACCGCAAGATGATCGAAGGCGCAGAGTTCCAGCGCGATATGAGCACGGCAGAGTTTCATTACCTTGCGGGCAAGTACGTCGCCGAGCGCGAGCGAGTTTTAGGCATCGGGCGCAAGAGCATACTTGCGGCGGCTTATGAAGCCGGGGTTCCGATCTACACTTCATCGCCGGGCGACAGTTCCATTGGGATGAACGTCGCGGCGAAAGCTTTGACAGGCAACAAGCTCCGATATGATGTGACGGCTGACGTGAACGAGACAGCAGCCATTGTGCTTTCGGCGAAGCGCGGAGGCGGAAAGTCCGCTGTGCTGATTTTCGGCGGAGGGAGTCCCAAGAATTTCATGCTCCAAACCGAACCGCAGATTCAAGAGGTCTTGAAAATCGAAGAGAGAGGACACGATTACTTTCTGCAGGTGACAGACGCGCGACCAGATACGGGCGGGTTGAGCGGGGCGTCGCCATCTGAAGCGGTAAGCTGGGGCAAGATTGATCCAGACCGTTTGCCCGATGCTGTTGTGTGTTATCTCGATTCGACAATCGCGCTGCCTGTCATAACTTCGTATGCGCTCGCGCGCCACAAGCCGCGCGGGCTTAAACGGCTCTACGATCATCGTGTGGCGATGATGACGCTGCTTACGGAAGAACACGCGCGCGCGGTTGAAGCTGAAAACGAACCCGCTCCGGCTCAGGACGCGCACGGCCTTGATAGAATCCGGTAACGATCAACTGAGAACACGATGGCAGAAAACTTTCAACTCGCATCTTCGCTCGCTTCGTCAGACATCGAACGCCTCATCCGAGACCGCCGCGACTTTCACGCTCACCCCGAGCTTGCTTATAACGAGCAGCGCACTGCGACGACAGTCGCCGAACGACTCGAAGGGCTGAGCTACGAGGTGACGCGCGGCGTGGGGCGCACGGGAGTAGTCGGCCTGCTCGAAGGCTTGAAACAGGCTTCGGAAGCCGATTCCGAGGCCGACACTCGCGCTCTGCTTTATCGCGCGGATATGGATGCGCTGCCGGTGCAGGAAGAAAATGACGTGGACTATCGCTCGCAAAATGATGGAGTGATGCACGCCTGCGGGCACGACGCGCACGTGGC
>DATEKX010000257.1:0-3896 GCA_035277165.1 Blastocatellia bacterium
TGCCTCGACCGAGCAGCGAGCGCGGGTCGAGTTTCTGTCGCCGCTGCACTATTGAATCAAGCACGACTACGCCTGACGAGCGCGCAAGTTCGCGCAGTTCTTCGAGCGATTCCTGCGCCGAGGTCACGCTCGCGGTCGTCACGCTCACAAGTATAGCGCGGTCGCGGTGATCGCGTGGGTTGCGGACGTGGCGCGCGCGCGCGACTTCCTCTTCGAGCGATTCGATCAACTCAATGAAGTCAACATCAAGCTGGCTCGGCAGACTAGGGTCGAGAAATCCCCAGGCCGCCTGCGGCTCTTGCTGATCGAGCGCGTCGTCAAGTTCGCCCGTTTCCGCCTGTGCGTTAGGCAACCCGTTGCTGTGCGCAGGCAGCAGATGAGCCGCGCGAACAAGACCGGGCAAGCCATCGCTGCGCACATCAATCGCCGCCATCAGGTCGAGCCTGAGCAAGGCAAGGTCTGTCAGGTCGTCTTGCGTGAGTCCTTCTCCGGCAAGGTGCGTGTGCAGGCAGCGAAGCCCGCGAAAGCGAGTCTCGCCCACGCGCACGCGCTTCAAATCGGGCAGGACTATGCTGCGCGCGTTGCCGACGACTACATATTCGACGTAGCCTCTTCGATTGACGAGCACGCCTATTTGCCGGTTGATTTCGTGCGAAGCTTCGGACATCTGACGCGCAAATTCTTGCGTGACGATCTGGCGCGGCGGGATGCGGCGGTTATAAAGCTTTTCGAGGCGTTGAATCTGGTTGTGCTTTAGCCCCTGAATGTTCCCTTCGATATTACTAATGGTTCTTTCCTCCACTGATTACAAACTAGCAATGATATTCTACACTAATTGCCCACCGGATTCACGGCGATTCAATCGAATCGCGGCGCTGTCGATACGCATAGCTTACATTATTTCATTTTGTTTTCGCCTCGTTTCATCGCGGCTTGCCTTTGATTTACATTTGAGCTACTATCAACCCATCTCTGAACGGTAGACAGTAACCCGCGTCAAATCTAGCTGGAACACTACCCTGTTTATCAGCGTCGGCGCATATCTATAATCATGCGCGCTCGGCTCTGATAATTGAAATTGATTAAACCAGCCGGAAGGCTTACGGCAAAAGAATGCCGTTCGGGAAATGATTTCTTTTTGGAGGATGTGTGGTGAACAGAAAATTGATAAGACCGACGCTGGCTGAGGTGAGAGAAAGGAACGAGCGCGACTCGCAACAACGTCGTAATGCTCCACCTGATCAAAACCGCAAGCGCGTGCCACCTGAGCAGACTCATGCCGAAAGTTTCTATTATAAAAAGCAGATGGACAATAAGACCCAAATGGTCATCGTGCTTCAAGACGGCGAGGAGCTTCGCGGAAGCATCGAGTGGTACGACAGGGCCTGCATCAAGCTGCATCGCCTGGAAGGGCCGAACCTGCTTGTGCTCAAGCACAACATAAAATATATGTATAAGGCTGACGAGGGCGACGATAGCGACGATAGCGACGAGATATCATCAGACGAGTAAGCAGCCGTTGCAGGAGGAAAGTCCCACTCCATCTTGTCTCGATAAATGAACTGCGTGACGCGAGCACCTAATAGCCTCAACAAGCCGCGCGTCGGAATCACACTTGGAGATCCGGCAGGCATTGGCCCGGAGATAGCGCTGAAGTCTGTCATAGAGTCTCAAGTGCGCGAAGCGTGTCTGCCAGTCCTCATCGGCGATGCAGCCGAGCTTCGCAATCAAGCGCACAAGCTTGGTCTCGCCTGCGACTACAAGGCTCTTTCAGAGAATGAATTATCATCAGACCTCGCGGACGAAATTGTAATTTGCGACACAGGCAGCGAGGTTGAGCGCATCGAGTGGGGCGTAATCTCATCGGCTGCCGGACGCGCGGCCATCAAAGCAATCGAAGCGGGCACGAGGTTATGTCTCGCGGGCAGGCTCGACGCGATTGCGACCGCACCCATCAACAAAGAAGCTCTGCGACTTGCAGGGTCTGCTTTTCCCGGCCATACTGAGATGCTTGCATCGCTGTGCGGGGCAAGTGATTCCTTGATGTGCTTTTTCGCAGGCGACCTCAGAGTCTTTCTTTTGACGATTCACATGAGTTTGGCTGACGCAATAAAAGCTATTACGAAAGAGCGCGTTGCGCGCGCAATCGTTTTAGCGGATCGCGAGCTTCGCCGGTTCGGCATCGCTCGCCCGCGCATCGCAGTAGCGGGACTGAATCCGCACGCTGGAGAACACGGGTTGTTCGGCTACGAAGAAGAGCGCGAAATCGAACCCGCAATCGCGGAGTGCCGCGCTCTGCACAACATCGAAGTGAGCGGCCCCTTCCCTGCCGACACGTTGTTTGTCAGAGCGGGGCGGGGCGAATTCGATGCCGTTGCAGCCTGTTATCATGATCAGGGATTGATCGCAGTCAAATGCATGGCGTTTGGCGAAGCGGTGAACGTGACGCTGGGTCTGCCGATCATTCGGACTTCGGTAGATCACGGCACAGCATTCGACATAGCCGGTCGCAATATGGCCGATCACGGCAGTCTGGTCGAAGCGATAAAGTTAGCGGCTCGGCTTATAATTGCCGAACGCTCGACATAATTTCGGGAGATTATGATGAGATTTGCTTTAATCGTTTTGTTGATCTTTTCTACTTTTCTGATTTCATTTGGCGGGCCTCGACCTGCCAATCAAGAAGGCGGCGACACGCTGCGCCTGCCTGAAGAAAAACACCTGCGCAACATTCGGCAGCTAACGTTTGGCGGCGAAAATGCCGAAGCTTATTTCTCTGCCGACGGCAAAAAGTTGATCTTCCAATCAACTCGCGGCAATTACCCGTGTGATCAAATCTACGAAATCAACACGGACGGCTCCGGCCTTAAACAGCTTTCGACCGGCAAAGGTCGCACAACCTGCTCGTACTATTTCCCCAACGGCAAACGCATCGTTTATTCTTCGACTCACATGGCAAGCGCCGATTGCCCGCCGAAACCTGATTACTCGCGCGGTTACGTCTGGGCGATTTATCCGAGCTATGACATATTCAGCGCCGCGCCGGATGGATCAGACATTAAAAACATCACGCGCGTAGATGGCTACGATGCAGAGGCTACGATTGCGCCGAACGGCAAAAGAATCGTTTTCACTTCGATGCGCGACGGAGACCTGGACATCTACACAATGGATCTTGATGGCAAGAATGTGAAACGACTGACGAATGAGCTTGGTTATGACGGCGGGCCGTTCTGGTCTTACGACAGCAAATGGATAGTCTTTCGCGCGCATCACCCGAAGTCGGAAAAAGATGTCGCGGATTACAAATCGCTTCTCAAAGAGAATCTGATTCGGCCTTCGACGCTCGATATTTGGGTGATGAAAGCCGACGGCACCGGCAAGCGACAAATCACAAGCAATGGCAAGGCGAACTTCGCGCCTTACTTCTTCCCCGACGGCAAGCGAATAATCTTTTCATCGAATCAGAACGATCCCAGAGGCCGTGACTTTGATCTCTATTCGGTGAATGTTGATGGCAGCGGCCTTGAACGCATCACGTATAACAACACCTTCGACGGCTTCCCGATGTTCAGCCCCGACGGAAAGAAGATCGTCTTCGCATCGAATCGCAACAGCAAAACTCAAGGCGAAACGAATGTCTTCATCGCCGACTGGGTAGAGTAGTATTAAGCGATAATCAGTAGTTCCCGAAGGGGACATATTCAATAGCCGGTGGTGAAACCCATTGGTATCTACACAAGATGCGCCGTTGAGTTTCAGCCTGCGAAGCGGGCGTCAGATGAGTTTCAGCCTGCAAAGCGGGCGGCAGCTTATAGCCCCGTGCGCAGCGCGGGGCGCGGCGTTGCCTCCTGGAAAAGCCTGCGCAGCAGGCGACAGACATTTCGTCGCAGGAC
>DATEKX010000258.1:0-3014 GCA_035277165.1 Blastocatellia bacterium
ATTGAGACTGGTAATCTGAAATATCAAATTTGAAATTTCAAATTAAATCTTTATTCCGAATAACGGTTGGCCGTACTCGACGGGCTGGCCGTTTTCGACGTAAATCTTTACGATCTCGCCGCTCGCTTCAGCTTGAATTTCGTTCATCAGCTTCATCGCTTCAATGATGCATACGACTGTGTCTGGTTCGACGTGATCGCCGATTTTGACGAAAGGCTCGGATGTCGGCGAAGCCGAGCGATAGAAGGTGCCGACTATCGGAGACTTGATCGTATGCAACTGAGCCTCAGCAGCAGGCGCGTCAGCCTTTGCAATTTGTGCGGTTGCGGGCGCTGCCGGAGCAACGCTGGATTGAACGGGCGCGGTCGGCTCGGGCATGATCGGAACTGTTGAGGAAATAATTACAGGAGGCGGAGTAGCCTGTATAACAGGCGGCTCCTTGAAACGACAGATGTGAAGCCGGAAGCCCTGATGCTCAATCTCGAACTCGGCGAATCCTTTTTCGCTCACAAGCTCGATCAACTCTTTGACTTCTCTTAAATTCATGTTCGCCCTCACCGCTTGGGTTTCTGGTTTTCAGATTCTATCAGGAAACCAGAAACTAACATGGCAATCACTACAAGCGAAAGCCTCAACCGCTCGCGGCTGAGGCTTTCATCAAGCACAAACAGTCTGTCGGGCTACTCGCTCGCTTCTTTCTTCTTTGAAGCTTTGGCGGAAGACCCCTTCTTCTTGACGGGCTGCTCTTGCGGCACGCCTTCTTTCAATTCCGCTTTCTTGCGACGCCCGAAAAACCTGCGACCTTTCTTTTCTTCCTTTTTCTCTTCCTCGACCGTTGCCTTTGATTCGCTTCCGATCAATTCGATCAAAGCCATCTCTGCGCCGTCGCCTTTGCGTGCGCCGAGTTTAAGAATGCGCGTGTATCCGCCGGGCCGGTCGGCAAAGCGTGTAGCAATTTCGTCGAAGAGTTTGTCGAGCGCGGCCACGCCTGCGGTGCGCGGAGCTTGCGGTCGTTTGTACCCGCCATCGGGTACGCGATTGGTGTTGCCCGTATAAAAATATGCAGCCGCCTGACGGCGCGCGTGAAGCGCGGCTTCCGGCACTTCGCTCGCAAGCGCGCGCTTGCCAAGAGTGATCGCACGCTCGGCGAACGGGCGAAGTTCTTTCGCTTTCGGCAGCGTCGTAATCAATCGCTCGTTGACGATAAGCGAGGTGCAGAGGTTGCGCAGCAAAGCTTTGCGATGCTCTGATGTGCGCCCAAGTTTTCTATGAGCCATTCTATGTCGCATATGAATCCCTTTTTCGTAAATGATGAATTGTGAACGATGAATTAAATACTTTCTCTTAATTCATCGTTCATCGTTCATCGTTCGCAGTTAAGCGCTCGCCTCGTCTACGACGCGGCCCTGATCATCGAACTTCATTCCGAGGCGCAAGCCCATCGAGTGAAGTATCTCTTTGATCTCGTTGAGCGATTTGCGACCGAAGTTCTTCGTCTTGAGCATCTCAGGCTCGGACTTCTGAACAAGCTCGCGGATGGTGCGAATGTCGGCGTTCTTGAGACAGTTGTAAGAGCGTACAGATAATTCAAGCTCATCAACCGACCGGTCGAGGTTCTCGTTGAACGTCATGCGACCCGCTTCTTCGCTGTCAGCTTCGGCAAGCTCCGGCTCTTCTTCAAAGTTGATGAATATCTGCATATGATCTTTGATCAACTTCGAGGCAAGGCCAATTGCATTTTCAGGTTTGACCGAACCGTTCGTCCATACTTCGATAGTCAGCTTGTCGTAATCCGTATCCTGGCCCAGCCGCGCAGAGTCAACCGTGTAGTTGACTTTCTTGACAGGCGAGTGAACAGAGTCAATAGGGATATAGCCGACCGCGAGGTCTTCATCGAAATTGCGCTCCGCAGAGACGTAACTGCGACCGCGTTTGAGCCGCATCTCGATGGCGAGCGAGCCGCCTTCCGACACGGTTGCGATATGAACGTTCGGGTCGAGGATTTCGACATCGCCGTCGGTTTCAATTTCGCCCGATAGCATCTCGCCCGGAACAGTTCGCTCGACGCGCAGGGTCTTAGGCCCCTGGCCGTGCAGCTTGAATGGAACGCGTTTAAGATTGAGTATGATGTCGGTTGCGTCTTCAACGACACCGGGGATCGAAGAAAACTCGTGCAAGACGCCTTCGATTTTCACAGCCGTTATGGCTGCGCCTTCGATTGACGATAGCAGCGAACGCCTAAGACAGTTGCCTATTGTTGTGCCGAACCCACGCTCGAACGGTTGAGCGTAGAACTTGCCATATCGGCTCGTAAGGGTTTCGTTTTCGCAGGCAAGGCGCTTCGGCTTTTGAAAGCCGATCATAAACTGGGTTTCACTATTGTTCATTGCTTCCCCTCGAATAAAAGGTCAGAGGTTAGGGGCTAAAGGTTAGCGTCCTCGTTGACATCTAACATCTAACCTCTGGCCTCTATCCCGATTACTTCGAATAAAGTTCAACTATAAGCTGTTCGTTAATGTTCTGACCTATGTCTTCGCGACGCGGCAAAGCGATGACTCGCCCACGCATATCTTCTTGCGAAGCAATTTCAAGCCAGCCCGGACGACCGCGACCCGATGCAGTCTGGAACGCGTTCTGGATGTGAACATTCGTGCGACTTCCTTCCTGCACAGCGACTTCATCGCCGATCTTGACCTGGAAGCTGGGGATGTCAACCTTGCGGCCATTGACAGTGATATGACCATGGCTTACAAGCTGGCGAGCTTGCGCGCGCGAAGTAGCGTAGCCGAGGCGATACACGACGTTATCGAGGCGACGTTCGAGAAGCGCGAGCAGGTTTTCGCCCGTCACGCCTTTCATGCGAACGGCCCGCTCGAAGTAGAGCCGGAACTGCCGTTCCAGCATGCCGTATATTCGCTTGACCTTCTGTTTCTCGCGAAGCTGTTCGCCGTAGCCAATCAGCTTTGCGCGACGGACGTTGCGTCCGTGTTGACCGGGCGGCTGCGTGCCGCGTT
>DATEKX010000259.1:0-5930 GCA_035277165.1 Blastocatellia bacterium
ATCGGCGACTGGTCGAAGCCGCGCGAAATCGAATTCCCTGTGCGCGTTCATAACTATGCGCAGGGCGCGCTCGACGGCGCGCTCTGGGTCGTTCCGCTCGCGCTGAATGAAGAGGATTACGAGCCTGCTCACATAAGCTTCGCGCGCGAAGACGAAGAGGTCACAGTGCGGATGAAGCTGCGGTTGCCAATACTGAAGCCGCCGCTCGCGCCCGACTTATTGATCGAGTTCAGGCGTGAAAAGCCTGCTCCAGCCGACCCGCTGGGGTCTGTCAAAGTGCCGGTTAAAGCGACAGGCTTCGAGATCGCAGACCAGACAAAAGTCGGTTACGTTCGTGGGCCGGATTCCTCGCTTGAACTCGCGCTCACAGAGTTGGGCGTCGAGCATAGCGAATTGACAATTGACGGCATCAACATAGTCGAGCACGGGAACGGCTCTCAAGCTCAACAGACGATTCGCGGCTGTGCCGATCTAACGCGCTTTAATACGATAATTGTTGATCGGCTCGCTTACGCCGCGCGGCCCGAAGCTCAAACCGGCAACCGTTGCCTGCTTCGATATGTGCGGCAAGGCGGAAACCTCGTAGTCTTTTACCAACAACCTGACGACTGGAATCTGATTCTGACGCGCTCGCAGTTCGCGCCGTTTCCACTCAAGTTATCGAAAGACCGAATCATTTTAGAATCCGCTGCGGTAAAGATACTCGACCCGGAACACGTTTTGATGTCGAAGCCAAACCGCATAACCGCGCAGGATTTTGAAGGCTGGGTTGCGGAGCGCGCTATCTACATTCCGCGCGAATGGGCGACCGAATACACCCCCTTGCTTGAATCAGGTGATGCGGGCGAAGAAGCGCGGCGAGGCGGATTGCTCATCGCTCGTTATGGCGAAGGGACGTTTATTTATACGACCTACAACTGGCACCGCCAGTTTCTCCGAGCGAACGCGGGCGCGTACAAAATGCTTGCGAACATGGTCAGTTTGCCGAAAGTCAGCAAAGCAGAAACGAAACCGCAATGATTTGCGTGAGAGGATTAAGTAATCTCGATGTTTCGCGCGACGCGGCGCAGCAGCAGCGGTTGGTCGTAGAGCGCAATCAACCCGCGACCGACCGATTGCCTTGGGCTTTCGGCTATTCTCACTTCAAGCTTGGTCACGCTCTTGATGCGCTGATCCAGCCCCGCAAGCAAAGCCATTCCGCCGGTCAACACCAGACCGCTGTCGTGAACGTCGCTTGCGACCTCAGGCGGTATGCGTTCCAATATCTGCCGCACGGCTTCAACCATCTGCTTGACTATGCCTTCGATGGCGTGATGTATCTCGATAGATGAAACCTCGATCACTTCGGGGCCGCCTTCGCTCATGTTCAGCCCTTTGACGATGCTCTTATGATCTTCAATCGGGTCGGTCGCTGAGCCTAAAACCGTTTTCAGCCGCTCCGCCGTGCGCTCGCCTATAAGCACGTGATGCTCGCGCTTGATGTAATCGGTAATCGCGCGATCCATGTCGAGCCCGCCCAGTTTCAGAGTCTCCGACTCGACTATGCCCGCGTTTGCGACGACGGCAATCGAAGTCGTCGCGCCGCCGATGTCTACGACCATCGAAGCTTTCATTTCGCCGACCGGGAGCTTTGCGCCTAAGGCTGCGGCCATTCCTTCTTCAACCAGATAGACGCGGCTCGCGCCGATTCCTTTCACCACCTCGCGTATAGCAAATCGTTCGACAGAAGTAATTCCCGAAGGCACGCTTTGAATGATGCGGCGCGAGAATCGCGCGCGACCGCCGCGCGCTTTGCGAACGAATTTTTTGAGCATCTCCTGCGCAAGGTCTGAATCGCCCACGACTCCATCGTGCATCGGGTAGGCGACTTCTACATCTTCGGGCGAGCGGCCTAACATTTCGAGCGCTTCTGTGCCGACTGCGATTACATGATCGTTCACTTTATCTATGGCTACAAGCGACGGCTCGTTTACGACCATTCCACGACCGCGCGCATAAATGAAGGTGTGAACAGTGCCTAAATCAACTGCTAAATCTTCTGTGAATAGATTGGTTAGTGATAAATTCATTCCGCCTCTTTTACGACTTTACTGATCGTTCGATGAGTGATAATAACAAGGCAAATTGCAAACGGAAAGACTAAATCGGCTCGCTTTGTGTAAACGAATGGCTAATTTTTTTTGCGGCTTCAAGAAGGCATAAAAAAGCCGGGCGCGATGAAGCTTGCCCGGCTTTTCTTTTAGTTTGAAAGATCACTTTACCGGTTCGAAACCGTAAACTGAGCCGTCGGAGTAACGACCTTCTGAGATACCAGATCGGTGATCCTTGCCGTTACGGTGTAGGTTCCCGGCTCGGCCAGTTTGTCTTGAAGCGGAATCGAGCGCGCAAGCACAAGCTGCAATCCCTTGAGGTCAACTATGCCCAGCTTGGTCTTTCCGTCTTCAACGACGTGCAGTATCTCCTGCCCGCCTTTCGACACGATGTACTCGACCTTGAGCGCAGGCTGCAACGTCGCCTGATCCATCTCCGCATCGTAGACCTGCAGGAAGAGCGCTAGATTCTGACCGGGCTTGTAGACGCCGCTCACAAAGGGTTTCACTTTGTAGCGCCCTATGATGAACTGCCCGGCAGGAATCATGCCGCGATTGTCTAGCGGCTCGACCGAAGCGGCCAAAATGATTGTGCTCGTGGCAAGCTGTTTCTCTTGATAGCGCGGCACCTCGAACGAGTGATGAAGTATTCCCGTCTTGCCGCTCGTGATGTCGCGCGAGACAACGTCTATCTTGTACCGGCCCGGCTGCAGCCCTAAAGTTTTCTGATAAACGGAGCGCTGGGCTTGCGCCATCGGCAACTGGTCTTCGCTGTACCTGGATGTTTGTATGGTGTCCTCGAACGAGCCTGCGCGGCGGCCCGAAAGCCCTGTCAGTTGCGCGTAAAGATTCACATGCGCCGAATAGATGCCGCCTTGATTTTTGAACGAGAGGTCTGAGTGATCGAACTGAATCGTGATCGAAGTCGCAACCGTTTCATTGCCCAGACGGAAGAAATCCGTGCGCACGCTGAACGGCAAGATATCAGATGCAATCTCCGGCAAATCTGCTTTGACCTTCAGGTCGGGGAATCTGGTGGCAGGCGCTCTTTGCAAATCAGCCAACAACTGCAAGCGCTCGAAAGGCTGATCCTTTGCCCTGCCCCCGAATATCTGGCCGCCGCCATAGCCGCCGATGCCGCCGCCCGTAATGCGACTCGTTTTATCGGAGAGGCCGAGGCTTTCGGCGAGCGTCAGACCTGCGCCCGGTACATATAACAGCGCGTCTTTTTCATCCGGGCTTCGAGCGATTCGATATTCGCCTGAGCCTGACGGGTCAACGAACTCGATTTCTACGTCCGAACCAATGCCTTCGATGTGGCGATACCACCATGTCTCGAAAGGGTAGGTCGTTGTATTGCCGCCGCCTTCATACGAGGGCCTGTCGTAAGAGCCGCCCGCAGGGTGAGAGTCTATCTCGTCGGGCTTGCCGAAAGTGATATATATGCGACCACGATCAGTCTTCCATCCCGGTATGCCGGACGCAAATTTTTCGTTGGCGTATTGTATGCGCTCGAAATACTGATCTTTATATTCGTTTTCAGGGGTGTCCGGGTCAGGGTCGCGACGCAGCCAGAACTGTTCGATGAACTGGTCGCGCTCCTCGTCTGTCTTCAGGGCTTTGAAGGCTTTGCGTTCTTCGTCGGTGATGATGTAATTGACATCTTCGTCCATCCACCGCTTGTAAACGCTTTTCAACTCTTCCTTCTTTTTTCTCTCGTTGGGGTCTTTCTGCTTCTTTTCTTTGTCCTGAGCAAACGCAGCAGGCGCGCTGCCTGCCACAAGCATCAGCACCAGCGCGACGCCGACAGCTCTCTTGAAGAGACTGACATCACCCTTCATAACAACTACTCCTTTCGGTAACCGATCAATATTTCTTGAAGTCCCAGTGAGCGGGCATTGATTAATCTGACTAGTAAGTTTACGGGCTTGGCTTGCGCAAGGTCAAGCCGCGCCAATTCACACTATCAGCCACTCATAGAATGCCACTAGCGGTCATCCTTGCGCTCCAATGCTTGATATTCCTGCTCAGTCCTTCGCTTGCGATGAAATATCCAGGCAATGCCCACGCTCAGAAAATAAAGTATCAGCATTGGAGCCGCGAAAACCAAGAGATTCGGAACGTCTGTTGTAGGCGATAGTATCGCTGCAAGTATGAAAATCGCTATGACTGCATACCGCCAGATTTTCAGCAGCATGCGCGGGCTGACGAGCCCAAGCCGGGCCGTGAAAAAAGTGATCGTCGGAATCTCAAATACCACGCCGAGTCCGAGCATTATCGTGATTATCAGATCGAAATATTCATCAGCCGTCACAAGCGGGCGGAAATGCGTCTTGTCTCCGGCTGCAACGCCCAGCAAAAAATCAGCCGCGCGCGGAAAGGCTATGTAATAAGCGAACGCTGCGCCAAGCAGGAAAAAAATCGTCGCCATCAAGATAACCGGCAGCGCGTATTTTTTCTCGTGAGGGTAAAGACCGGGAGCCACGAAGCCCCAAATCTGCACGAGGATGAACGGTACGCCGAAAAATATTGCTGCGTAAAAAGATACTTTTATGTAGAGGTTGAATGCGCCTTGAACCGTTCCGACGACAAGCCGCCTTTCAGGACTCAACAGCATGTTATTCGCAGCATAAAGCTCATGCGGAATCTCGTACCCTTCGGGTATAACGATCCCATTATTAACCACCACAGGGCTTGCAGTAACAAGTATAGGCAGACCATCAGGGCCGGGCTGAACCTTGCACCTTATATTCGCTCCCGTCTGTATCACGGCGTCTAGTATCTTCGCATCTGTCGGGAACAGAAAGTCCACCTCTCTGTTCATGTAGTCCGAAAGCGGGGTCACGGCTGCGCCCGCAAGTTCGACGCCTGTGGACTGCTTCGCCCTAAACAGCGCGGCTTGAACCGGAACCTGAAGGAAGCCATAGATTATGTCTGAAAAGATCCAGCAGACTACGAACGCTGCCATCACGAACATCGCTACGCGAATGAGTCGCTTGCGAAGCTCGTCGAGGTGGTCGAGAAACGACATGCTCCCTTCTTCGATTTGAGCATCTTGGTCGCCGTAGATGTCTGTATAGCTAGTCATAATAAGTCAGAGGTCAGAGGCCAGAGGTCAGAGGTCGGTTAATCGTTTCCCACAATTACTGATCTCTGACCTCTAACCTCTGACCGCTATTCTTTCACATCCAATCGCGTTTCGTCTCTTCGGCAGCAACGGACTCGTCGCGAGACACAGTAGCGGGTGCGGTCGCTACTGTCGCAGGCTCTGCGGTCGCCGCTGTCACGGGTTCTTGCGCGTGGCTCGTGTCGTAGGCTTCCGCCGGATAACCGGTCAGGCTGAAATCATCGGTTTCAGTTGAGGCTTGTTCAGTCGGGGCTTGTTCAGTTGCAGCTTGTTCAGTTGCAGCTTGTTCGGTCGAGGCTTGCTCCGTCTCTTGAACCGTTTCAGCCGGAGGCGGCGCATCAAGTCGTCGTTTTTCCAGATCAACTTCATCTTCCCATTGGCGCTTGAAATCCTCGCTCGCTTTGCGGAAATGGGCAAGACTTTGTCCCAGGGTCTTGCCAAGTTCAGGCAGCTTGCGCGGGCCGAATATTATCAGCGCGACTACGAGTATCATCAAAATTTCCGGCATTCCCAGGCTTCCCATGATTTTCCCCCTCACCTTCGCGCCAACAACTATCCGCAAAGTAATGACAACCTCTTTTTTTGCCGCGATGTTGTTTGTCCTTGTTCAATCTCAATAGTAGGTTAGGCCGGGAGTCACGTCAACAACCCATCCGTCATTTTGCGCATTGCCGGCCGCCGAACAAACTGTTGACATCATTTCGACTCTATCT
>DATEKX010000260.1:0-3222 GCA_035277165.1 Blastocatellia bacterium
AAGCTCGGCGTCGAAATTGGTGCGGCGGGCAGCCAGAAATTGATGGCGGTCTTTTCCTGCTTCTACCCAAGCCCCGGCGGCATAGGCGTAGATGCCAATGCATTCGCGATGGTCACAACGCCTACGGCTTTCTTTGTTGAGGCTGTGCTTACGATGTTTCTGCTGTTGATGATCTTCGCGCTCACCGAGCAGTCTAATCCGGGACTGCCGCAAGCGGGGCTTGGCCCGATCTTCATCGGCCTTACGGTCACAGCGATAGTCGGCATAGGCGGGCCGCTCACGATGGATGCGGTCAATCCTGTGCGTGATTTCGGCCCGCGACTTTTCGCTTATGTGATAGGTTTTGGCCGCATAGCTTTTCCCGGCCCGCGCGGCAACGAATGGTGGCTCTACATCATTGCGCCGATTATTGGCGCGCTCGTTGGAGCCGCCGTGTATCGTTATTTCGTGCGGCGATTCCTGCCGCCTGCTGTGTAAGATTCATTAACCGCGCGCAAGCAGCGCGACCTTTACTTTTAGGCTAGAGCGATCCGTTATCGCGCTGAGCGAGGCATTAGAGGGGTTGCCCGCAGCGCGGATTACTTGAAGAGTTTATCGAACGCCGAGCGCGGGTCTTTCATATTGGAGGATGCAGTCGTTGTTTCTCGTTCGACGGTCTTTCGCGGCTCGAACAGAGTGCAGGTATTGCCTTCGTCCTTTTTCGGTATGCGCTCGGTGATAGGTTTCCGGCACTGAAAGCGCGCTCCGGGGTCGAAACTCACACAGTTTTTGCAGGTGTGCAGGTCGTTATGACATTTCGGGCACTGCGCATCTATAGCTATGCCGTTAACATCAATGTTAACCATAGTGCCGCACATCGAGCAGCGAGTGACTTCGCGAAAAGCCGGCATTTTCGGGGAACGGACATCGCTCTTTTGAGCTTCGTTCTTTTGTTGAACCAGACGCGGTCTTTGCTCCTGGTCATCTTGTTGATAACCGCGCTGTTTATATTTTCTTTCCATAAAATCTCCTGTTGATAAACGACAGACTGCGATTGTGTCTGGAGTCTATAAATGGTTAGCCAGTCGTAGAAACAATTCGTCAGCCGCAGTCCGAGAGGCTCTCGGTCTTTGCCATCGAATCAATCAGAACTTGGTTATCGGGAGTTCCAAGACCGATAGATGTGACAACTTCCTTATACAACATCCGCCTCATGTAATCAACGAAAATAAGTTTCCGACTTGCAAATATACTTATTTGCCTGTTATTTCATCTATCAGGATAGAGCGAATTATTAGCGCAGAGCTTGTGCTGATTGTTAAGCAAAGCTACGCGTTTTGTGTTAGCATGAGGTCGCCTTGAAGTTAAGTTTCAGTGCCAGCGTTTTAGACCGTGACGAGCGCCCAGGTACGGCGATGATTGTTGAAGATTTCCAGGTAGCGTTTAGAAAAGAGATAGCAGAAGTCCTGGCACACATCCAGCAATGTTACAGTGTCAGCGAACTCGACATGGCTGGCGCTCTGTACGCGTCCGCAAAGAAGTATCTGCCGGATGCGCTGGATCAGACAACAAATAATCCGGGGCCTACGCCGGAAGCACGCAAGACCATAACGGAATATTTCGCATCGCTCAATGCTGAAGACCTCTGCCTTGCGGTCGCGTGCGCGAAAGGCGACGAGTCGGCTTGGGAAAATTTTTATAAAGACTACCGCAGCTATCTTGTCAACGTTGCGCGCACGATGACACAGGATGCGGGCGCGGCTGAACAGCTTGCCGATTCGACTTTCGCAGAATTGTACGGCTTGCGCGAATCGGGCGGTTCGCGCGTGAGCAAGTTCTCGTTTTACTCCGGTCGAGGATCGCTCAGAGGTTGGCTTCGCGCGGTGGTGTTTCAGCTTTCAGCCGACCAGCATCGGCAGACAAGCCGTCTCGTTCAGACCGAAGAGCCGGAAGAGATGGACAGGCTCGTTCACGCAAGCGAGAATCAGGAACGAACGCCTGCGCCGGAAGTCTCTTTCGTAAGCGAACGCTATCGCGTGGCCGTCGCGGAAGCTCTAGGTCACGCTATCGCAGAGCTTGAAGCGCGCGAGCGGTTGTTGCTGGCTTATTATTATTACGACGAGATGACGCTGCGCGAGATAGGACAATTGTTCAAGGTCCACGAGGCGACTATAAGCCGGTGGTTGACGAAAGTGCAAAAACGCATACGCAAGCTGGTGGAAAAGAGCCTCGCGCGCGACCATCAATTCAATCGGCGAGAAGTGAGCGAAGCCATAGAACTCGCGGCTGAGGAGATGGATATTAATGTGCGCGAATACCTCTTCGAGCCTGCTTCGACCGATAAAGATCGTGATAAAACGGCGAAAAGCGCCGGGGGAGCGGTTGCTCCAAGATGACTGAATAATTTACGCAAGCAAGCGCTGTGACAACGTTCTTTAATAGGAGTAGACCCTGAAGGATGAAGATGTTTTGGAAAACAGATGATCGCGCAATTGACAAACTGCTTGGCGCACAGCGCGCGCGGCAGGGCGACCCCGCGCAAGTTTGTCGAGAGTTCGACCCCGATTTAGCAAACGCCTATATCGAGCATAGCCTGACGACGACCGAGACATTGCGCTATGAACAACACCTGTCTGCGTGCACGCAGTGTCGAAAGAGCGTCGTCATGCTTTCGCGCATGGCCGTAGCCGACCCGGTCTTTTCTCAGACAGAAGTGAAATCGTTCGCGCTTGCGGGTGAAACTCGAACGGGCATCAAGAGATGGTTTGGCGTAATGAGCGCTCCGCAGTGGGCTATGGCCGCAACCGCTGTTTTAGTACTCGCCATAAGCTTGCCTTTCCTGATGTCGAATAAGCGCAATTCAGCCAACCTACAAGCGACTTCAGGTCAATCTGATTCGGCTGTGGCGAGCGACAGACTGCAAAGCGAGTCGGACTCGCTGGAAGCGCATGCGTCCGGGAATGCTGCCGCCAACGCTTCTACTCAACCTGGGCAGCAGCCCGGCAGCAACGCTCAAGCGAAAATTGAAAGAGAGCAGGAAAGCCCGGACAAGAATTTGTTAGCCATAGCGAAAGAGCCTGTAGCTGAATCGCCTGCTACAGGAGCGGGCACAGAAACAACGGCTCCGGCTCCGCAACCGCCTCAGCCAGCCGAAACCAAAGCCGACTCTACGCCCGCCGACCAGACAGTCGCCAAAGCCGAGCAAACTCCTCCGGCTTCTCGACAGGAAGAACCGCAACTTCC
>DATEKX010000261.1:0-9045 GCA_035277165.1 Blastocatellia bacterium
TGCGGACGCGGCCTGAGCGCGTGCGCTCTCGGCCTGAGTCCGAGCCTGATCGTATACGGCGCGTGATACGTCGCCCGTCTCAACCAGATTCGCGTAGCGAACAGCATTCGTTTCGGCCAATCGGGCTTGCGATTCCGCCGCTTGATATTGCTGGTACGCGGCCCGAACTTCGGGAATAGCATTCGGATCAAAGCGGGAGCCGGGACGAAGGCCGAGCTTCTCTTCGGCTTGCCGCACGGCAGATAGTGCCTGTTGTTCTGCGGCTTCGGACTGCCTGAGTCGCAACTGCGAGTCGCGCGGGTCGAGGCGCGCGATTACAGCGCCCTTTTTGACGAACGCGCCCACATCGACGGGAGTCGCGATCACCTGCCCCGAAGTTTCTGGCGCTACATCCGAAGTTTCGACGGCTGTAAAACTGCCTGTCGCCTGTATGTAAGCGGGCACTTCACGCGAAGCGGATAGCGCAGTTGATACGGGAACCGGTCCGGCGGGTTTTACATCACCTGCATGTGAATTCGTGTTTTCCGTCGTCTTCGCTTTTGACCGCCCGCAGGCAGATAGCAAAACTAGCGCGACGGATAAAAACACTGCGAGACAGATTTTGCGATCAGAAAATAAACGTTGCATATGAGCTGACACCTTTACTTTGTTCCAGGCTTTTTTGCGTGCTGTCTTCTGGCTGGGGGGACAAGCCGCATACCGGCTAAGAATAAACTGGTGAAATTCTTTATCGCGTCCTTGTCGGTGAGCTTCACAAAGTCGGCGCTGAATAGCCCCGTCATCATGGAATGATGTAGTACTGCTCCTAGAAATGATTGCACAGCCGCAGTCGCATCGCAATTATGAAAAGCTCCGTCGCGTTGTCTTTGAAGAATGTAATTGCGAAGAAAATCGTGAAGCGGGCGAAACTGCTTGTTGCGAAAGTTCCGCGCAAGCTCGTGCTTTTCAAGAGCAGAGTAGAGCATCAATCGCAGAAAATCCCGGTCGTGCCGATGATGGTCTAATATTTTTGTCGCAAGCGTGCGAAACAGCTTTTCATCATCGCGGGCGTCTGCATGAGCGCGCAATTCGTCGAGGCTTTCATTCAGTTTCACCTCTGAAGCCTTGTAATCGAGGATGGCGGCGTAAAGATCGTCTTTGCTCTTGAAGTGGCGAAATATTATCGCCTCCGTTACCCCTGCGGCAATCGCTATCTCTTTCGTCGTCGTCCCGCGAAACCCCTTTTGAGAAAAGAGCCGAAAGGCAATCTCGATCAACTGTTGTCGGCGACCTTTTGCCGACATGCGACTTGTGCCGGGAGTGGTTGAACTATGAGATTGTTTGCTGAGTTCTTGCGGCAATTCCTGACCTCCCTTATGCTCGCTCGCATGTAAGTGAGTATTTACTTACTAAAACAAAATCATAATGACCACGGACGAAAGCGTCAAGGCGGTTTCATGACTTTGCATTTCGGTATTAGACTGGATGCTGACGCTCTACAGACACAGGAGGAGGCACGATGCAAGAGATACTGAAAGAGCGGGAAGACAGGCTGCGCGAGTATTTCAAGCTCTCGTCGCAGGATGAAATTATTTCTAAAGAAGCAACCGAAATAGAATTGACCGCGCCCATAAGAGAGCATCTTTCCCGGTTCAACATAGAATGGCACGTTATCCCGTCCTATACGGCTGTGCCTTTAGACGACGCTTATATAAAACGGCTTTACCCGATGTGCGCGCGAAACTTCGCAAAGCATGGCGCTTACAGCCGAAGCTGTCGCGAGGCGATAGTCCTGGGCCACAACCGCCATCAAGGTCGTCTGATCGGGGTCGAAGCTACACAAAAACCTAAGTATCTACCCGGCAACCGGCAATTTTACGGCACGCCTTATGGCTTTGACTCGACTGCCGACCCGTTTGCACAGTACCTGGGGCGCGCGGGTTTTCTGACGGGGACCAGATTCGCGCACAACTATGCTTCTCTGCGAGAACTGGTCAACCTTATTAATAACGAATGGCGTAAGCTTTCGTTATTGCCACGCGGCTATCGACTGACGATATGCCCGCCAGCCGTGTTCAATCTAATAGGAACTATTTTTCACGCGGAGTGGAGCGAAGCGGAGTCTCTTGAACTAGGCTTCTACCGCGACGATCACGGCAACGCCAAATGCTACGCAGTCGGCTCGAACGCGCCGGGCGACTTCTCCTATATTCACCAGATTGAAAACGATTCTGACTGGACTTTGCTTGGGTTTCGCACGGCGCTTGTGCCGGAGTAGATCGCCGCATTTTTAAGCCTTAAGTGACAACGCTTCCTGGCGCACTTGCGGGTCTGTGTCTTCGAGCGCGAGATCAACAAGTCGGGCCGATTTCTTCGGATCAAGCTGCGCGAGCGCCCACAGCGCGTGACTGCGAATGAGCGGCTCCGAGTCATGACTGATTCGCTCGACTAGCGCGGGCACAGCCGCCGTGCAGTCAATGTTGCGGGCTACGGTGGCAGCATTGCGCAGCAGACCTCGGCGCTTGGGCCGCGTGAGCGGAGTGCCGCGAAATCGCGCGCGGAATTTTTCATCCGTGTCTATCGAAAGCAACTCGACTAAATCGAGCCTAGCGCCCGCGCCTGCTTCCGCGCGAAGCTCAGGCCATGCAGTGTCGGAAGAGAAGCGATTGAAAGGGCACACATCCTGGCACACGTCGCAGCCGAACACCCATTCGCCAACTCCTTCTCTGAGATCGCTCGGTATCGCGCCTTTATTTTCGATTGTGAGGTAAGAAATGCACCGCCGAGAATCGAGCCTGTAAGGCGCGGCAAAAGCATCAGTCGGGCAAGCCTTAATGCAACGACTACAACTGCCGCAACTGACTTTGCTTTCGCTGGGGTCTGTGGGCAAGTCCAGGTCAACAAGTATCTCTGAAAGAAAAAACCACGAGCCGCTTTTCGGCTGCAGCAAGTTTGTGTTCTTGCCGAAGAACCCAATTCCTGCGCGCGCGGCAATCGCTCTTTCAAGCAGCGGCACTGCATCAACGAAACATCGAGCATGGAGCTTGCGCCCCGCGAGCTTTTCAATCTCAGAGGCGAGCGCGATCAATCGCGGCTTCACTACATCGTGATAATCCAGTCCCCACGCATATCGAGCCACGCGCCCGTAGAGATTTTCGTGCACGAATGCGGGCGCGCTGGCGTAGTAGTTGATGGCGAGCGTGATTAACGACATAGCCGACGGCACGAGGCGGTTGGGATGAGCGTGCAGTTCGGGCCTGCGAGTCATATAGTCCATGCCTGCCGCGAACCCTGATTCGCGCCAACTGCGAAAAGCTTCGTCATCGCGCGCAAGCGGCTCGATTGAAGTTATGCCAGTGACTTCAAACCCGAGTCCTCGCGCTGCGTTTTTGATCTGTGATGCTAAATCGTTCACCTGAGCAAGGCTAACGAATCAATGAGGCAAAATGCAAAGATGAGCCGCTATATTGCGAAGATGCCCGCGACGCTGCAACTGAATCCCGGCAAAAGCGGCGATGTTATTTCATCCTGTTCTGTAAGCGTGGCGGCGAGTTCCAATGCAAGACCTTGCAGGCGATAGATTTCGACCGTGCGACTTTTTGGGTAAACAATCCAGTACTCTTCGACTGTGAACTTGCTGTAGAGTCGTCGTTTGACAACGCGATCACGCTGTTCGTTTTCCGCGCCCGGAGAGATTATCTCGATGACAATGTCCGGCGCTCCTGTTATTCGCTCCGTCGAAGCAATTTCGTTGCGCCGTTTATTGCTTATGAAAACTATATCGGGTATCACGCCGTTGTATTTGTTGAACATCACTCCGGGCGTGGCTACGACTTCACCAATAGGGTTTTCTCGAAGATAGAAGATGAAGTTTGCTGACAAGTTTCTGGATATTCGTTGATGCGTGAGACCGGGGGCGCAGGACATGAATAGTTCTCCTTCTATCACCTCGTAGCGGTTGCCGTCATCAGGCATCAAATCGAGATCGTCTACGGTGACAAGTGGTGAAACGTGAGTTGTCATAAAATCCTCCGTATGGTGTCCCCCCGGACCATTTTATTTTATCGCGATTCTAACATACTGGTAAGTGGAATTCAGCAATTAATGTGCGCACTCTTTCGCTCGGAACGCAAGGTGATGATAAAATGGTTCGAGCTAAGGTTGAGCGCGGTACGGGTTATCGAGATCGCAACCGATAGAGAGAGCTTATGGAGCTAAAGTCAGGCTTTATATGTGACAGGGGATTGAATCCCAAGCGCCCTGTCAATCAAGATCGCTTTCTGGCAATTGCGGAGCGCGGACTGTTCGCAGTCTTTGATGGTGTGGGCGGCCAGCGCGCGGGCGAGGTCGCAAGCCAGACAGCCGCAGACACTATTGAAGAAGCGCTCACGCACACACGAGCCGACTCTTCGCTCGAATTAATCCACCGCGCCATTAAGTTCGCCAACCGAGACATCTTCGAGATGGCGGAAAGCGATCCGGCATATAAAACAATGGCGACGACGATTGCGCTGCTGCACATTGACGGCAACCGCGCGACAATAGCTCACGTGGGCGACAGCCGCGTTTACCGTCTCGAAGAAGGCCGCTTTTACCGCGAGACGCTGGATCATACGGACTATAACGACGACATCAAAGCGGGACTTGCGGGCAAAGAACGAGCAACGGATCGCGGGCGAAACGTCATCAATCGCGCGCTCGGCGTAGAAGCCGATGTTGATGTAGAAACCAAAACCATTCAGGTGCGCGACGGCGTCAGGTTCCTGCTGTGCAGCGACGGCATCTATCGTCATATGTCCGATGAAGAGATCGCTCGCGTGCTTGCGCAGATCAAAGACCCGCAGCGCGCGGCGGACGAGTTGAAACGCATAGTTCACGAACGCGGCGCTGATGACAATCTAACCGCTGTGATCGTGCAGGTGGGTCGCGCGCGGCAAAGCGCAGTGTTGGCGATTGAAGACGGGATGGCCGGTTATCGTAGCGGGCAGACGGCGCATGCGCGCGCCGCAGAAGTCAGCGAAACCATGCCTGCGACCCCGCGCGGCGGTCGCATTCAAGTTGACTTCAGCAGAGACAGGCAGGCACAACTGCCGGAAGCTCGCCCCTTTGACATCCAAACAGGCGGAAGCAGTGAGCGATTTGATTCGCGCGAAAGCTCGTCAGCATCGCGACGATTGATGTGGACGCTGTTGTTTATCGTTTTGTTGGGCGCAGCCTTTTATGGAGGCTTGCGCGCGTCAGATTGGTGGAAGGCGAGAACGTCTAGTCAAAGCGCTCAAGATATGAACAATCCGCTCAAAGCCGGACGTGCAGCTTTCGATAACCGAAGCTATCAGGCAGCGGCCACTCAGTTTGCTTCCGTGACCGAGCGCGAGCCGCAGAATGCAGAAGCGCATTACTGGCTTGGCCGCGCGCAGCTTGAGTCGGGCGAATACGCGCGCGCCGCGCTGAGTTTTGAAAACGCGATTAACCGTCACCCTGCGCTCTACGACGCTTATGTTCAAGCGGCGGCGGCGTATGAAGGCGCGGGCGACAAGGCAAAAGCTGAACAGATGCTCGCTCGTTACGTGGAAGAGCGACGCAAGCAACCTGCGCCGCGATTGGATAATTCGAATTCTCAACAGAACCGCTAGCGATAGCGAACGTATAAAACAATGCACAGACCTGCTGTTCGGTATAGATAAACGTGCCTGAGCTTAAACTGGAAAACAGCATAGTTGATGACCGTTATCTGGTAGACCGCTGCCTGAGCCACGGCAGCTATGCCGAGATTTTTCTCGCCAGCGACCAGTTGCATGACGACGAGCTTGTAATCATCAAAGCCCTCAACGTTACTTTGCAGGGCACGCCCGATGCCGACCTTGAACAGACGCTCGTAGAGAATTTTCAAAACGAAGCTGTCGCGCTCGACAAGGTGCGACACCCGAATATCATTCGCCGTCTGGGTCACGGGACAGCGGCAGACCTTAAGGGCGCGCCTTTTCATTATCTGGTGCTCGAATACATGCCGGGCGGCGAATTGCTCGACCTGTGCCGCCGCAAACCTCTCAGCCTCGATGACGCGCTCTTTTATTTTCAACAGGTGGCCGAAGCGCTCGCCTATGCTCACAGCCAGCGAATCATTCACCGCGACATCAAGCCTAACAACCTTTTGCTTTCAGCGGATAAAAAGATAGTCAAGATAGCCGATTTCGGCGTGGCGAAAATAACGGTTGATGATTCGATGATGGAAGTCACTCGCGTTGGCGCGAATGTATATGCTCCGCCCGAACATCACCCGGACGAGTCATCTGATTACTCGAAACAGCGGCTGACTGCTTCGGCTGATATTTATTCGCTTGCAAAGACCATCTACACGGCGATGTCGGGCCGCGCGCCGCGACAGTTCGCGCGCCAGCCGATCACAGAGCTTCCCGAAAGTCTCGCCGCGCAATCCTGGGGCGCAGAACTTCTTCGCGCGCTTTGCAAAGCAACTCAGCCGCGCGTCGCTGATCGCTACGATTCGGTGCAAGGTTTCTGGGAAGATTTCGCTCGGCTCAGGCTCGGCCAGTCTTCAGAAGTAGAACAAGATGATGAAGCGACCGTAGTGCGGACGCGTTTGAATGCAACGAGCACCGCCGAACGCGCGGCGGCCCGTCCTCATTTTCAAACAATCTCAAGCACGCCGCTTGAAGGAGGCCGACCGCAGAAGGCGCGAATAGTTGTCGAACTGCCTCAGCACGAACGAGAGATGACGGGCAAGGAGCAAAATAACGGCAGCCCTTCGTATCTGCCTCCACAGGTCTCTTCGTCTTCATCTTCCGAAAGCGCGCGATACGGGGCAGGCGCTCGCGTGGCGACAAAAGATGACGCGCTCGCAAATGCTGAAGCCGGGGTCTTCGAGCAGAAGAGCTTGAAAGAGAAGCGAGCGGCAGAACTGCGTAGTAGAAGAGAGGCAGAGAGCAGTTTCTTTGACAACCTGCGCCGAAGCCTCGGGTCGGATTGGTTGCGACGAGTATTCATAGTTTTTCTCGTGGCTGCGCTGATTGGACTGGCTGCGTCTACGTACTATTATTTTGCCGAGCATAACGGCAGGTTGATGGAAAGCTTTCAAGGCAAGGAAGGCTCGATAGGCGGCGACAATGTGACGAACGTCAACCTGCGAAGCGAGCCGGGCGGAAGCATACTGGCTATAATGCCTGCGGGAACGCGCGTGCGCGTGCTCGAAGATCGCGGCAAGTGGTTGAGGATAAGAGTGCTGAACTGGGCAGGCACTCCGCCTGCGAATGCGCCTGACGGCGGATGGGTGGACGGGCAGTTCGTGAAATAATTAAACCAGAAACTCGGAGAATCAAAGATGGGATGGTTTGAAAGTTTAAGGAAGTGGATAGACGGCGAAGAGGACATAGACGAGAAGGGCGAGACGCTCGCGCGCTCGAAGTGGGACGACTTTCTTGTGGCAGTCGCGCGCGAAGTCGAGCAGACCATGCAGCGCGAGATGTTCACGCCGCCGGGCGGGCCGACTTATGTGCCGCGCGAGTACGTGGTCTTTATGAGCACGACGGACGATGCTGAATGGCAAGGCGAGAAACGCGAAGGTCTGGAGCGGGGTCTGTATCACGTGCTGTCGGAACGCGCGCGCGAACTGGCAGGCGAAAACGAATTTCAAACCAAGACTCTCACCGTAGAGCTTCGCGTTGATCCGGGGCTTGAGTCGGGCCACTTCCGCGTGCAACACGTCTGGGATACGGAAGCGCAGAAGACTATGGTGAAGCCTCGCAAGCGAACTCAGCAGGATTCTTCGTCGCAGGGACTTGCTACGATAGCCGAAGAGCGCGAAGAAGAAGCGACCATTGTGCGCCCGCGCAAATCTACCGAGCCGAATTTTTCGGTGCTTGTGCGGCGCAATATGCCCGGAGCCGGTACAGCGCCGCCCGATGTGCGGCCTTTCTTCAAAGACGAAATCACAATAGGGCGCGGCTCGCGGCAGGTTGATGTTGATCTAAGACTGGAAGGCGATCTTGAAGTCAGCCGCCAGCATGCGACGCTTAAAAAGAGCGGCGACCAGTACACGCTCACCTGCAAGGGAGCCAACGCCATCACCATCAACGACGAAAAAGAAATATTGAATAATGAGAGCGCGGATGTGAAGCCGGGCGACAAGATAGGCATCTGTAGCTATGAGCTTGCGGTTCAATGAAGCTCGCTTGCGGCGGAGAGGGGGCGAGATGTTCTTCAAATTCTTATTTGTGATTTTTGTAGTTTCACTCCTTGCCGCGCAGGCGGCGGCGCAAACGCCTGAAGTCGTTTCTTCGCTCGGCGCGAAGTTCTACGCGCAGGCGGATGAAAAAGGCGCGGTGGCGGAAGCCGAAAAGAAACTCGCGGCTGATCCAAAGAATGTAGATTTGATAATCGAACTGGGCCGCGCGCAGGCGAGCGTCTGGCGCTACCGCGATGCGATAGCCACATACACGCGCGGCATGGAGATAGACCCTCAAAACGCCATGCTCTATCGCCATCGCGGTCATCGTTATATCTCTACACGACAGTTCGACAAGGCTGTCGTTGACCTCGAACGCGCGGCGAAACTCAACGACAAGAATTTCGACATCTGGTATCACCTGGGGCTTGCCTACTACCTGCAAGGCAGGTTCGACAAGGCTGCGACGGCTTACGAACGTTGCCGCGCAGTCGTGGAAAAAGACGATTCGCTGATCGCCGTTTCCGACTGGCTCTACATGACATACCGCAGGGCGGGGAAGACCGCAGAGGCCGCGCGCGTGCTCGAACGAATCACTACAGATTTGAAGGTCGAAGAGAACAAGTCTTACTTTGACCGATTGATGTTTTACAAAGGGGTGAAAAAAGAGTCCGATCTGATTAACGACAAGATGACCGACCTTGAAATAGCGACCATCGGCTACGGCATGGCGAACTGGCATCTCTACAACAACGACAAGGCGAAAGCAAAAGAGCAGTTTCAAAAAATAGTGTCAGGCAAATACTGGTCGGCTTTCGGATTCATCGCTTCTGAAACGGAATTAACGCGCATGCAGTAGCGAACGAAAAAATAACTGCTGCGCCCGC
>DATEKX010000262.1:0-4301 GCA_035277165.1 Blastocatellia bacterium
GACGAGGCGGCGCGCGATTGAAAGAGATAGGCACAGCCGCGCGGCGAGACATTGAAAAACTATTGGGCCGCCATGTCTACCTGAGCTTGTTTGTGAAAGTGCGCGAGCACTGGCGCGATGATGAACGCACGCTGAACGAGCTTGGTATACGTGGATGAACTCGCATATAAACTTCTAATTCTTTATGTCATCAGACTCTGCATTCAAAGAGCGAGCCTGGAATCTCATCACGCTCAACATTGCGCGCAACGCGGAAGAATTAGCCAGCGCTGCGCTATTTGATATGGGCACGAGCGGAATCGTCACTCTCGAAGAAACCGAAAGCAGCGTGAAGCTCGGCGCATACTTCGATGAGCATGCGGATATGGAAATGATTGCGCGCTCAATCGAAGCGGAGCTGGCGCGAGCCGGACTGCACAGCGCGCTTTTCAGTCTCTCTATCTCAAACATCCCGGAACAGGATTGGATGCAGAAATGGAAAGAAGGCTTCGAGCCTGTCGAGATAGGCGAGCGCCTGATGATCGCGCCGTCCTGGAAATTGCCCAACGAAAGCGCAGGCCGTCAGGTAATTCAAATCGATCCCGGCATGGCTTTCGGCACAGGCACGCACGAAACGACGCGGATGTGCCTCGAAGCAATCGAGAAGCGATGGCAAGGGGGACGCTTGCTCGATGTCGGAACAGGCACGGGAATACTTGCAATCGCAGCCGCGCGGCTCGCGCCCGAATCCTCTATCACGGCAATTGACATTGACCCGCAAGCCGTCGTCGTTGCGCGCGAAAACATAGAGATCAACGGCGTGACCGGCGCTATCGAAATAGTCGAAGGCCAACCGAGCGATTATGTCGGTCGCAGATTCGATGCGGTCGTTGCGAATCTCACGGCAGAGGTAATCATCAGTCTTATAGATGATTTGTCAGGCTGTCTCTCTGTTCCGGGCGTAATGATACTTTCAGGCATTCTCACCACGCTTCGAGCGGATGTTGAGCGCGCAGTTGTTGAAGCTGGCCTGACGATCATCGAACGGCGCGAGGCGGGCGAATGGACTGCGCTCGCGGCTCAAAAGGGCGCTGTCTGATGCAACGCCGCAGGTTTTATGCCGCACCGGATTCTATCAACGGCTCGACGATCAATCTATCTTTGGATGAGACTCATCACCTTAATCGCGTGCTCAGGCTTCGCCCCGGCGACGAAGCGTTTGCCTTCGATGGCTATGGCCGCGAATACCGATGCGCGTTTCAAGCGATCAAAGACAATCACGCTCGTCTTGAGATAATCGAAACGCTCGCTAATGAAGTCGAGTCGCCCGTTCATCTCACGCTCGCTCAGGCAATCGCCAAAGGAGAGAAATTCGACCTCGTAATTCAAAAGGCGACGGAACTGGGCGCGAGTTGCGTGATTCCTCTCGTGACCGAGCACGCGGATGTGAAGTTGTCGGATGAAAAATCGGAGAAACGGGTGGAAAGATGGCGGCGGATTTCGCTTGAGGCATTGAAGCAATGTGGCCGCCGCAGGCTTGTAGAGATAAAGCCTCCGCTCGCGCTCAAAGATTTTCTTGAATCGAATGCGTCTGCTGGCACACTGTTAGTCTTCAGCGAGCGCGGAGGAGTTCCAATCACAACCGCGCTTTCAGAAGCGATTGATAAAAAGCGAGTGACCGCCCTGATCGGTCCCGAAGGCGGGTGGAGCGCGGACGAATTGGCTTTGTTTGACGAGCGCGGCGCAAGCTCAGTTACGCTCGGCCCGCGCACGCTCAGAACAGAGACCGCCGCGATTACGGCGTTAGCTTTGATTCAGCACGCGCTCGGCGACCTGTCATCTGTTGATTGCACATCTACTAATTGAAGTTGAATGTTATAGTGCCTACGACTTTGACGAGTTTTCCTCGAACTTTTGTTGGCGTGAACTTCCACTCACGCGCCGCCGACATGGCAGCATTTTTGAGCAGAGGATGACCTGAAATCGCGTGTGCCGCTTCTACATTGCCGGCTTCGTCAACATACACTTCTACAACGACAGCGCCTGTTACCTGTGCCGCTTTTGCGAGCGGCGGCGTCTTTGCTTCGACACGTTTGATGGCAGAGCGGGCGAGCACGCCTCCTGATTTGCGAATGATATTGGGCGGCTCAGGCGGAAGCTCGCCGCCCGGTACGCCACCGGGTACACCTCCGGGCACGCCACCGCCTGCACGCACAGGTGGGCGAGAAGCCAGAGGGAGTATCTTGTTCGGCACTTTGACTTCGTCTATCAGAAGCGGAACAACTTCCACACCTGCACCCTTGACTTCATCTATCAGGGCTATCACTTCGCCGTATGATCTGTCTCTCGGCGTTTTGATAATGATGGTGTTAGTGTAGTCTTGACCGACGAAGGGCGACAGAAAAGCTGAAAGCTCTGTCAGAGGCATCTGTCTGGTGTTGACCGCGACCATTGCGCCCGGCTGGTATTCGATAACAAGCGAGTCCGGTGAGATAGACGGCGCGATTGGCACTGCCTTCATAACATGCCGAGGAGCCCTCGGAGGAGGCGGCGGCGGCGGTGGCGGAGGTGGTGGCATTGTTTGCGGTTGTCGTGGACGTGGCGGAAGATCGGGCAGACGATCACTTGGATCAATCTCGAATCCGAAAGGCGCAACAATTTGCGCCTCGAAAATCGCGCTGTTGCTTGCAGGCTCAAGATTTTCTACGATAAAACCGACGAGATCAAAGCCTACGTCGCGCAGGTGGTTTATCACTTCTCTGACTGCAAGGAAACTGACCTCTGCTCCGCTCTTGATATAGAGTTTTTGCTTGTCTGGACTGCGGGGTTCTAGCAATTCTCTGAACTTTACTCTGAGATCTTCTTTTTTGATCTTATCTTTTCCAATGTAGTATTCGCCCGCCGAAATGATCGTCACTATAACAGAGTCATTATTAAAATCCTCATCATCAACACTGGCGTGTTGCGCTTTGGGCAGTTCAATAACTCTGTCCCTTTGTGCCTTCGCGTTTGCGACGTAGTGCGACTGATTGCCGCTCAATCCGCCGCTTGCGATTACTGCCGCAATCAGCAAGCTCGAAAAACGCCGGAGCCTTGATCTCTTAATCATTGCGAATTCCTTTCTTCAAAAGACGCGCTCACTTTATTCGCGCAGTCTTTTCTTGTCAATGCAAGTGTGAAAGGTATCGCAATAAACCTCGCCGCCCTCAAGCTACTTTGGCGGCGGCCTTGCGCAAGGTCGAGTCTGTGACTTGAAACATCTCTACTTTTGGAATCCCTTCGACCACGCTCAACAACGCTCTGAGGAACTCCACATATCTGATGCGGTCATAAGCTTCTGCGCTCTCTCTTGTGTCCCAGAAGCTTATGACTAAAGCTTCCAACCGCTCCGGCGAAATAAGCGTGATCTCATCAAGAAACCCGTTTCGTTCTTGAAGCAGAGGAATAACTCTGTTTCGCAGAATGCGAGAAAACTCCGGCACCGAATATGGCTTGAGGGTTAATGTGACGTTATGAGCAAACATTGCATGTCTCCTTCTTTGATCTATTCACGTGCATTGTATTCAAGTATGAGTTAAGGCTTGATTAACGAAGTGTGAAAAAATCCTAATCGCAAAGCCGTCCGGCAAAAGCTTTCGAGCGCGATCAATCATTAAGAAACTTTCACAATCTTTTAACTGCCCTTTAATCGAGCATTTAATATTATGTGCAAGGCGAGGCAATGAGCAGCAGCCACTTTCATTGATAGACTCCCATAAACGGGTTCCCGTTGGCGCTGCCATTGCCTGGTCAGATTTCGATTGTCAGAGGCGGAGCGGTTTGATTATGAAAAGATTTTCACTTTCTCTTAATCGAGCTTTCATCAGCCGTTTTATACTATAGGGCTAACCTACCTTAAACGGTTGCCAGGGATTGCCTTTTAAGAGTGGTTTTCGTGACCTGGCAACCGCCTTACATAGTGAGTGTTCAAGGGATGTGGGTTTTAAGTACAAGGCGGTCTCTATTCGTTCCTCTTAAGCCTGTTGAATGGAGACGCCTGAGGGGCTGCGCCGGGTTGGAATGCGTCCGGCGCAGCCAGTTATTTGTCAAAGGAGCGTTTTAAATGGGCGATCTTGGCTTGCCTGAATTACTGGTGCTGGCGGTGCTGCTTATCCTGCTTTTCGGAGCGCGCCGAATACCGGAAGCTATGCGAGGACTCGGCGAAGGCATCCGTAGCTTCAAGTCAGGCTTGCGCGAGCGTGATGTAAAAGTGTATGAACTGCCTGCGCGCCACGACGAAGCAAAACGCAGGCAAAGTGTGTCCTGAAATGATGATAAGAATC
>DATEKX010000263.1:0-7708 GCA_035277165.1 Blastocatellia bacterium
AGCAGCCTGTTGGCTGTGCCTGCCGGGATGCCGCTCAGTTTATTCAAGCCTGCGGCGTTGACGATTGAATTTCTCACAGTAGCCGGAGATGCGCCCGGGTTGCCTTGCAGAACCCGCGCGGCAACGCCAGCAACGTGTGGACTTGCCATGGATGTACCGCTCAACGTAGCTCCTGCCGTGTCGCTGCTGAACCAGGCAGACACGATGCTTGAGCCGGGAGCAAAAATGTCAACCACGCTGCCAAAGTTCGAGAACGATGAGCGAGCATCGGTTCTCGTTGACGACCCGACGGTGATCGCTTCACTGACGCGCGCGGGTGAAGAGTTAGAAGCATTCGTATTCGAGTTGCCTGCGGCAATGGCATAGGTCACTCCAGAGGCAATCGAATTACGCACAGCAGTATCAAGAGCAGTCGAAACGCCTCCGCCCAGGCTCATATTAGCCACAGCAGGAAGGATGCGATTGGACGTGACCCAGTTGACGCCCGCAATGACTCCTGAGTTAGAGCCTGAGCCGCTGCAATTGAGCACGCGCACGGCAAACAATCGGACAGCTTTGGCAACGCCAGTAGTTGATCCGCCGACCGTTCCCGCCACATGCGTTCCGTGACCATTACAGTCATTTGTGTTCTGGCCATCGCCTATGGCATCGAAGCCAACGAAAGCGCGCCCTCCGAATTGCGTATGTGTGCGACGAATTCCCGTGTCGATGATGTAAACATTGACGCCTGAACCTGTCGTCGTGTACGAGTACGAGTTACTGAGCGGCAGGTTTGCCTGATCAATGCGATCAAGTCCCCACGACGGAGGATTGCTTTGCGTCACGTTCGCCTCCATTATCGAATCTTCTTCGACGAACTTGACGCGCGGGTCCTGGCTCAGCTTCATGGCCTGATCTTCCGACATCTGAGCTGAATACCCGTTCAGCGCTTGATCGTAGATATTAGTGATCACCCCGCCGTAGTTAGCCGACAGTTCAAAGGCGCTTCGGGTAGCAAAATCGGCGTCTCTGTTGGCAACATCCATATCGGTATCCAGGACAACGATGTAACTAAACGGGATGGCGCTCTTGCCCATTCGGAGGAATTTATCCGACTCGCCTCTTGGGCCAACCGCATTGTTATCTTGTTGAGCCATCGTCGGCATCAGAACCAGCGACGCCATGCAAACGAAAAGCAACGTAAGCAACGCAAGTCTTCTCTTCATAATCTTCTCCTCTTTAACACTCGGGCTGTTGAAGTTTTATCGTAAGCCATGCGGCGCAACTTCAATTCAGAGACCGGAGAAACACTCTGACCTCTGATCCGAAGCGGCGATGCATTGCCAAATAACCTTCCGTCACGCGCATGCGCGGCGGGTGAGGGAAACGACAAAGCCTATTATGAAAGTAATAAGATTAGCGATTGCGTGCCCTCCGCAGCCAAGGGCTTGAATCCGGGGAATCGGTCTGTAAACCTATTCGGCGAGGAACCTCATCAAAAGCCGCTATGTTTGTTTTGCTACATTCTTAGGCGGCTATAGAGTTTTGACTTCCAGAGACATCTCGCCGCGATAAACAAAAGACTTCATGCCGCAGGTGTTGCCGATTATATGCGGCCACGTTGATGATACATCAATAGCGTCTCCAAAACCGCTGGCCCTCCGTTACTATCAGAGAGCGAGACACCTGCCGGTAGAGTCTTACCACTATAAAGATAAAGTGGAGACCTCCCCAACATTGCATCCGCAGGGTGAGCTATGGACGCACACCGAAAACGAAAACCTAAGTTATAAAATGGAGCGGCGCTAATGTAGCAATGATTTCAATCTTTGTCAATAACCTAGTCGACATCCTTGCTGCACACCTTGCGTTGAGTAAAACCTTATCGAACTGATGTTGTGGTCGTCCGGCGAGTTCTTCTATTTCAGTGTGAAGACGCGGTCGTCAATCGTCTCTTTGTGCGAGATTGAATTGACCGCCAGCGTGTAATCATAAAGCGACGAGGCGCTTGAGCCTTGCACACTGACTTGCAGACGGTATTTGTGCGGCAGCATCAGACCATCAACCGCGCGAAAGTCGTCGAAATCTTCGGTCAAAGAGTAATAGCTTTCCGGGTTCTGGTTCGGCGACTCACGGGTTCCAATCCTCGCCTCGATCTTCAAGCTGTAGCGCGTGCGTATATGCCGAAATGTCGCCCCATCGAAATAGAGTGTGATCTTTAAATCGGAGTCGCCTTTGCGCGGGCGGTAGCTGAGTTCGTGCATTTCGCGCCCATCGATCTTCTTCAGCCCGCGATATTCCAGTTTCGGGTTTTGCTCCTCGATGCGTAGAAAAGGCCACGCAGTAGAGAGAGCGCCGCCCAGCAACCCTTCCTTGAGCGGCGCTTCGCGTATGCTGAGGAGAGAACTGAGTTGAGAACGCCCTCCATTTGGCAGAAAGCCAGTGGCAGCACGCTTGCCATCGAAAACCAGATTCTCGCCTGTATATTCGATCGCATTGAATTTCATGCCGTACCACACCTTTGAGCCGGTAGAAGCCAGGGTCCCGGTTCCTGTGCCACTTCCCGCTCCGCCGACACGAAACGCCAGCATGATCGTGCCTTTTACGACGCGCGAACGGGCGGAGGCGCGCGCCTCAGGGCTGCCGATTGATTCAACGTGACGGGCGATCAATTCTTCGGGAGTGAGTTTCTTATCCTGAGTGAGCGGCGCTGCGAATATGCCAGCGGCGAAGACAGTAAGAGTAAGCGCTGCCATAACGAGCCTGCCTCGGCTTGGCGATCCAAACAGTTTTCGACGAGTCATGTTCACTCAATCCAGAAACATATTTTCCACTGGCAAGATCAAATCAGGAAACACTGCGGAAACAACCTGCTCGCCTATTTTATAAATCACACCCGGCCCGAAACCGTTTCCGGTCTGGTTGCGCACCTCAACGGTCTTTCCGGTTTCATCAACAAGCCACAACTCATTGACGCCGAGCGCGCCGTAAGTATCAGCCTTCGTGTTGCGGTCGTAGATTGCCGAGCCGGGCGAGATGGCTTCAATAACAAGGTCTGCAGTTGTTCGATGATTGGGATCGAGTTTCGATTCGAGTTCAGCCGACACGTAAAACAGGTCGGGATCAAGGTAAGTATTCGGCCCCTTCCATATCGCAGCGCGCGGAACATAAAGCCTGCCTTTGCGCTTTGTCTTGTGTAGGTGCGAACTCAACAATTGAATTAGTCGTGCGATTACATCGTCATGCGTGTATTCGGGTGGTGGGGACATATAGAGGACTCCTGCGATGAGTTCTAACTTTGAGCGGTCTGGCGGATCGGGCAACTGCCAGAACTCATCCAGCGTGTATTGCTTCACCAGCGGTGACATATTCACCCAAGCCATAAGCTCACCTCCTTCAGGAGTGTCCCCGGCGCTCAGTATATCACATCAGAGAAAAGCGAAAGGCAAAAGTAAGGGCATTTTATCTCCCTCACTTTTGCCTTTCGCTTTTTTACTTTCGCCTTCTTCAGTCGTCTTCTTTAAGGGTCAACGGGCGAGTGATTTCGCTTGTCTTTCCCTGATCATCAGGCATCAGGTCCGACGCGAGGGCCGCCGTTGCTGCGCCCTTTCCCGTGTCGGTTGCGGCAGGAGCTTGACGCAGTGCCGTCTCTAATTCTCCGGCTATCGCTTTGCGCCGCGCGCGCTTCGATTCGGTTGTGGCAGCTTGCGCAGTTTGTTCAGCGCCGTTGCCCGTCTTCGCCTGTTGAGGATTGCGCTGGCGCACGGCGATTGAATATTCCTCGTTGGCTGCTTCGAGATTGCCAATCGAATAGAGTACGCGCCCCAGGTCTTGATGCGCTTCTGGATAGTAGCCGCCGCGTTGCTCAATCGCCTTGCGATAGGCTTCCACAGCCGCTTCCGGGTTTCGACTGCGAACGTGAGCAAGGCCCATGTGAGAGTAAGCTTCCGGGTAAACTCCTCCCGATTGCTTGATCGCTATCTGATAGGCATCAATCGCAGCCTGCGAGTCGCCCTGCCGCGAAAGCAAGTCTCCCATCTGGAAATGCGCTTCGGGGAAAGTGCCTCCCTGCTGTTCGATGGCCTTGTTCAATTCGCTCATCGCTTCGGTCTGTTTGCCTGCGCGAACCAGCGCGCGACCCAGTTCGTAATGCGCGCGTGGGAAATGGCCGCCGCGCTGCTCTATGCTCTTGCGGAACTCGGCTATGGCCTGCTGGCTCTGCCCCAGATCGTAAAGCACACGACCGAGATCAAGATGCGCTTCGGGGAAAGTCGGCGGAATGGTTGCGGCAACCGTGCCTGCTTCCAGTTCGCGTGTGCCTTTCTCATCGCTCGCTTCATCTTCGCCCGCATTAACTCCGAACGGCGCAGTAATGGATTGAGTATCTGTGTACTTCGAGATGAAGTCTGCGTCGTCGAGCACCTGCGTCTTTGCGCCGGACATATCCTGCGTAGTTAATTCCACTATCTCATTCTGTCCGATCTTTCGCGTTCCAGCGTCCATCTTCCCTGTGCCGCTGCGCCGCCGCGCCCCATCGCCTTCGCGTTGAGCGATGGCCGTTTCAAATTCAACACGGGCTTCCTGAAGCGCGCCGATTTCATAAAGCGCGCGACCAAGATTGCGATGAGCTTCAGCATCGTGGCTTTCTCGAAGCGAGAGCGCGCGACGGAATTCGCCGATGGCTTCTTCGAGCTGGCCGCGCCCGTACAGTATCAATCCCAGATCGTGGTGCGCGTCCGCGCCCGTGTCGCCTTGCGAGATTGCCTGCTTGAGCGTATCGGCTGCGCGGTCGAGGTCGCCCAGCCGCGCAAGCGCGTTGCCCAGATTGCGATGAGCATCGGGGAAGTTGCCTCGCTGCTGCTCGATTGCGGTTTCGTATGCGCGCACGGCCTCTTCAATCTCGCCGCGCGCGTAAAGCGCGTTGCCAAGGTTGTAGTGAGCTTCGGCATAACGTCCGCCGCGCTGTTCAATCGCGCTGCGATGCGCGAATATCGCCTCGTCAATTTCGCCCAGATCGTAGAGCGTTACGCCGAGCATATGCCATGCAGTTGGAAACTTTTCGCCCGCATCAGCAGTCGCGCGTTTCAGGCTCATCGCAGATTCTTCGAGCGCGCCTCTCTCGTAGAGCGCAGCGCCCAGATCATAATGAGCGAGCGAATAATCCGATTGCTGTTCGATGGCCGCGCGATAAGAATTGATCGCCTCATCCAGATCGCCCATGTCGTAAAGCGTGCGACCGAGATCGCGGTGCGCTTCGGCCATCGCAGGATTAGCTCGAATAGCCGCGCTCAAGCCTGCCCTTGCCGCATCCAGATCGCCAAGCTCGTACATGGCTCGACCCAGACGGTAATGCGCTTCGGGGAATTCGTCTCCGTGTTGCGCTATCACTTTTTCGCAAGTCTCCACCACGCCATTTAGATCGCCGTGATCGTAAAGCGAGCGCGCGAGGTTGAGATAAGCATCCGGGAAGACGGGTTGCTGCTCGACTGCTCGTCGAAGCTCTCGAATAGACTCTTCGAGATTGCCCGATTGATAAAGCGCGACGCCTAAACGATGATGCGCCCAGGGCAGTTCTTCATTGAGTTCGAGCGCGCGGCGAAGCGAAACGGTAGCCTGCTCAGTCGCGCCGGTTTCAAGCAGCGCGGCTCCGAGGCTGTAATGCGCCGCCGGAAAGTTCTCGTTTTCGGCGAGCGCGTCACTATAAGCTTTGATCGCATCCTGAAGCTCGCCCTTTCGAGCGTGCGCAAGGCCGAGGCTGTAATGAGCTTCGGGGTATGCGCCTTTGCGATTGGCAATCGCGCCGCGATAAGACTCGACCGCGCTCTGCACTTCGCCCTTGGCGTTGTAAGCAGTGCCGAGCCAGAAATAGGCTTCTGCGAAATCTTTCGATTGTTCGATTGCCTTTCGCTGCGCGCCGATTGATTCGTCGAGCAGTCCCTTGCTGAAGTAAGCCAGCCCCAGATCGTGATAGGCTTCCGGGAACTCACCGTTGCGCTGATCGACAGCCGTGCGCAACGCGGTTATTGAACCGTCGAGATCGCCCACGCGGTAAAGCGTGCGGCCCAGATTGCGATAGGCGTGCGGAAAGATCGCCTGCTGTTTTATGGCTTCGCGGAATTCCGTGATGGCTTCATCGGATAATCCCAAATCGCACAGCGCGAGTCCGAGATTGTGACGCGCGATTGCGAAATTGCCGCCTCGCTGTTGAATCGCAGCGCGGAAAGATGCGACGGACTCTGTCAGCTTGCCGCTCTCAAGATAGGCTTGCCCCAGATCGTGATGCGCTTCGGGGAAGTTTTCGTTCTGCGTGATCGCAGTCTTGAACGACTCAATCGCCTGATCGAGTTTGTGCTCGCCGACATAAATGCGGCCCATCTCGTAATGCGCGTCGGGGTAGCTGCCCCCGCGCAACTCGATTGCCGATTTGAATTCTTTAGTCGCGCTTTCTCCGTCGCCCATGTTGTAGAGCGCAAGCCCCAAGTCATAATGCGCACGCGGGAATCGCGGATTCTGTTCCGTCGCTTTGCGGAAAGACGTGACGGCTTCATTGAGATTCCCCTGCCGCGCAAGAGCTACGCCGAGATTGTGATAAGCCCACGGGAAATGATCGCGTTGAGCGATGGCTGTGCGATAAGACTCGACAGCTTCCGCCAGTTGACCTTGACCGGCGAGCGCGCGCCCCATCGCGTAATGCGCTTCGGGGTAAACTGGTTGCTCTTCGATTGCTGCGCGTGATTCATTGATTGATTCTTCCAACTGGCCCAATCCGAAAAGCGCGCGGCCAAGCTCGAAGTGAGCTTCGGGAAAACGCGCGCGTCGCTGCTCGATGGCCGTGCGCATAGCTTCGACGGCTCCGGGGAGGTCGCCTTTCTCAAGCAGCACGCGGCCAAGCTCGAACTGCGTGTCGGGATAGCTGCCGTGTCGCTGGTCGAGCGCCTTGCGCAGCGCTGCGGCAGCTTGTTCAAGATCGCCGCGCCGCGCAAGAGCTACGCCGAGGTTGTGCCAGGCTTTCGGAAATTCGCCGTTGCGCTGCTCGATTGCTTTATTGAAAGCGTCAACAGCTTCATCGAAATCGCCGCGCCGAATCAGCGACAGCCCCAGATTGTGATAAGCCCACGGATGATTGCCGCCGCGCTGTTCAATCGCTTTGCGATAGGCTTCAATCGAATCGGTGTACTGGCCGCGCCGCGTGAGCGTAATGCCGAGGCTGTAATAAGCGTCGGGATTTTCAGGCTGCTGCTCAATCGAAGTTCGGAACCCCTCGATTGCGCCGTCAACGTCGCCCATGTCGAGCAGCGCGCGCGCAAGCTGGTAATAAGCGCGCGGAAAGTTGCCCTCGCGCATTTGAATAGCCATGCGATAGCTGTTGACAGCTTCGTCGAGCCACCCTTTGTTATAAAATACGAGGCCTTTGTCTAAGTACTGTTGTGCGGTGTTGATGGAGCCGCTCATGAAAACTCTCCTAAAGGGATTATGACTATTTGCGCGCTACTGAAGCGCCGCAGTTTTCTCAGATTTCGTGAGGAAATGCGATTGCAAACTCGGCGGGCATTCGGAGCTGGTCGAGATACGCAAGCTTTTCACCCATCCGTTTAATTGCTAAAGCGCTCTAAATATATCACGTGATTATTAAGCGCAAAAGGATGATTTGCTGTGCGGCAGGCAAGTTGATTCACCGCAGAGGCGCAGGATGGCCGATGATGTGCTTCGCATGCGGCGGCGGCGCAGG
>DATEKX010000264.1:0-16116 GCA_035277165.1 Blastocatellia bacterium
AAAAGATGTTCTTTGATCAGCAACAGAACCTGCGATGAGCTTTCGCGGTCGAACCCCATTCGCGCGCAAACGCGCTCTGCTATGCGAACTCCGCGAGCGACGTGTCCGCCGCCGTACCCTTTGCCTATGTCGTGCAGCAACATCGCCAGATAAAGCGGCGCGGTGTCGGTTATTTCTTCTAAGACTTTCGTGAATCGCAGCAGTCGCGGGTCAGCCGCTTCGGCCAGCCGGTCAAGGGCTTCGACGGCTTTCAGCGAGTGCTCGTCAATCGTGTACTTGTGATAGAAATCGTGCTGGACTAGAAAAGTTATTCGCGCAAACTCAGGCAGCAATCGTCCAAGAAAACCTGTCTCGTGCATCTCGCGCAGCGCGGCAGAAACTCTTCCTCTCTGCCGCAAAATCTCTGCGAAAGCGCGAGCCGCTTCTTTAGAAGCGCGAAAGCTGCGCGTGACCAGATGCAGTTGACCGCGAATCAATGTTTTCAACTCGTCGCTGAGCGTGACGCGCTCGCTTTGAGCGACGGAAAAGATTTCCATCAGCCGCATCGGGTTGCTGCGAAAATCGTCCGGCTCTTCTCTCAGGTAGAGCTTGCCTTGCTTGATTTCAAAATCGGTTTTGGAAGTATCCGCCCTTTGCCCTCCCCGCTTGATCGTCAGGTACAACTTGCCCTGACGCGATTCAAAGCTCGCGGCCACGCGTTTGACCAGACTCCGCTTTTCAACCTCTGATGCAAGCGCGCGAGCAACGAAGCTTTCAGTGAACCGATGAAGTTCGCTGGCTCGTTGATAATAATCGCGCATGAAAATTTCAGAAGCCTCAAGCCCGCGTTTCGGCTCGTAGCCCAGACCCGCTGCAACCTGCGGCTGAAGATCGAGAGTAAGCAAGTCCGTCCTGCGACCGGTCGAAAAATGCGCTTCGTTGCGCACGCGAAAGATGAAGTCGTAAGCCTTGCGCACGGCAGCGTACTCTGTGCCCGAAATGCGATCTGCTGCGCGCAGGTCATCAAGCCCTCTTGCGCCGTAGCGCGAGTGCCCGACCCAAAGCGCTGTGTGCAGGTCGCGCAGGCCGCCTGCGCTTTCTTTCACATTAGGTTCCTGCATGCATACGACCTGCCCGAATTTCTCGTACCTGGCGCGAAGCTCGTTCGCCATTGATTCAAAAAACAAGTTGGTTTCTCGTCGCAACTTGAATACAGAGTCGTCGAGTTGTTTCATAAACCGGCGAAACAGGTGCGCGTTGCCTGTGATGAGGCGGGCTTCGGCCATAGCATTGCGCGAATGCAAGTCGCTGCGGGCAATCGCAACCGATTCTCTCAATGACCGAAAGCTGTGCCCGACTGTGAGTCCCATGTCCCACAGCAGATAAAGAACGCGCTCGACGAATTGCTTCGCTTCGCCGTTCGCCCTGCCCGCGTACAGAAACAACAGATCAACATCCGAAAAAGGCGCAAGCTCTCTGCGCCCGTAGCCGCCCAGAGCTACGACAGCGCAGCCGCTTTCGGCATCCGCAGGATAGAGGTCGAAATCTGCAAGCTGGCAAACGCGACAGACTACCATATCAATCAGATAGCTTCTCCCTCTGGCTATCTCGCCGCCGCCCAGTCCAAAGCGATGACGGATTCTCAATCGCTCAGTCTCGATTTTCAAAAACTTCTTGAAAGCTTCGACCTGCTCTTCACGCCCGGTCGCCGCATTGATGATGGCAAGCTTTTCGTTGGCGTGATCAAGGATCTTTTCGAGGTTGATTCGCATATTCTGGACGAAGGAATTACACCTATTTCCAGATTATGTCTGAGCAAGGCCCGTACCACCTGTTCAACTGCTCCGTTCGCAAGCTCTCATCTCTATGTCAGGGCAATAGTTCTCAGCTTTACCTGATAATGGCCTGGCAGTTAGACGGGGACGGGATTATTACAATTTTGTATGTTTTGCAGAGCCGATCCTACAAAGCTGTCGGCTTAGGGCAGGTGGTTGCTTGATTCACAGGTTTTTAATTTACCGTCTCTGAAATCTGCTTTTCAGAATTAAGTGAGGGAGAGTGCTGAGGGCGCAAAAGTTTTTCCGCCATCGCATTGATGACCTGCATGAAAGCCTGCGCCGCGTGCGAATGCGCGTCCGTGCGGCGGCGCACTGCCCACAGCGTTCGCTCGTAGCGGAATCCTTCGACCGAGATCACCAGTAATTCGCCGCGTTCAACTTCTTCCTGCACGCACATATGCGGCACGAACGCCAATCCCATATTCATAGCCACGAATCGCTTTACCGTTTCGATAGTGGCTATTTCAATCGTGATGTTGAGCGGGGTCTGGAATCGGCGAAAGGCTTCGATGACTTTTTCGCGGGAAGGCGAGCGGGCGTTATGCGCGATGAAATTCGCCGAGCCGAGATCGCGTATGTGAACGCGTTCGCGGTTTGCGAGCGCCTGCTGTGGGCTTGCGATCAAGACCAGCTCATCGCGCATCATGGGCGTTGCTTCCAGATCGTTGGCATCGGGCAGAAACGACAGTATCGCAAAATCCAGATTGCGCTGGCGGAGTTCCTGCGGCAAACGGGCCGAAAGCTGGCGAAAGACTTCTATTTTGATCTTGGGATACTGCTCGCGAAATGCGAGTATCAGGCGCGGCAGAAGGTAAAGGCCCGTGCTTTCGTTCGCCCCGATTCTTATGCGCCCGCTTTGAAGGTTGTGCAGTTGTTGGAGTGTGATGAGCGCTTCGTCGCGCAGGTTCAGCAATTGTTTGGCGAAGCCATACAGGACTTCGCCCGTGTCCGTAAGCACGCAGGCATTGCGATTTGCGCGGTCAAAGAGTTGACACCCTAGTTCCTGTTCGAGCTTGCGAATCGCAATGCTGACGGCGGGCTGCGTGCGAAAGACGCGCTCGGCTGCCTTGTGAAAGCTGCCTTCTTCAACCATCGCCACGAACATTTCCAGTTGCATTAACTCCATTTGAGCCTCCTCACCTGGCCTTAAACATCTGCCTGATGCCGCGCGCTGCCTGTCGTATGCGATGCTCGTTTTCGATGAGCGCAAACCGCACGTGGCCGTCGCCCGCCTCTCCGAACCCTATGCCCGGTGAAACTCCCACGCGCGCGCGCGCAAGCAGCAGCTTTGCAAATTCAAGCGAACCGAGCGAACGATACTCATCAGGTATTTTTGCCCATACAAACATCGTTCCCTTAGGCTTTTCGATCTGCCAGCCCGCGCGCGATATTGCTTCGACCAACACATCGCGCCGCTTGCGATATGTTTCGGCAATCTCGGCGACGCTCTCTTCGCATTCGTTCAGCGCGATGATCGAAGCTATTTGAATCGGCTGAAAGATGCCGTAATCCATATAGCTCTTGACTCTGGTCAGGGCCGTCACCACTTCGCGATTGCCGACGACGAAGCCCACGCGCCAGCCCGCCATGCTGTAGCTCTTTGACAGCGAAAAGATTTCAACCGCCACATCTTTCGCGCCTTCAACCTGTAGAATGCTCGGCGCAACGTAGCCGTCGAAAACCAGATCAGCATACGCGAAATCATGTATGATCAGCGTGTTGTATTCGTGCGCCAGCCTAACTACTTCTTCAAAGAACTTCATATCGACGCAGGCGCAGGTCGGATTATTCGGAAAAGAGAGCATCACGAATTTGGGGCGCTCGGCCTTGATCGCCTGTGTGAGACGGTCGAGCAGGTCATCGGTATTTTCCGCAGGTATTTCTATCAGCCTGCCTCCGGCGATGATGACCGAATGAGTGTGAATCGGATAAGCAGGCACGGGAACGATAGCCGTTTCGCCCGGCGATAGCATCGTCATGACCAGATGCGAAAGCCCCTCTTTAGCCCCGATAGTCGTGACGACTTCCGTGTCAGGATCAAGCTGGACGCCCCATTTGCGCTGGTAGCGATTTGCGATTGCCGCGCGGAGTTTCGGTATGCCGCGCGAAGCCGAATAGCGATGATTGCGCGGATTGCGCGCTGCTTCTACAAGTTTTTGAACTATAGGTTTGGGCGTGGGCAAATCGGGATTGCCCATTCCCAGATCAATGATGTCTTCGCCCCTCGACCTTGCTGCCGCCTTCAACTCGTTAGTGATGCTGAAAACGTAAGGCGGGAGTTTGCTGCTCAATAAAAAACGCTCGCTCACCGGTTCTCCCTTGCTACTGTATGAAATCTCGCGCAATGCGATAACGAGCAGGATAGAAGATTGACTGCTTATTGGTCAATGAGCGACCGTTGCGCCGTTAAAAAGAAAAGAGGGGCAAGGATGCCCCTCTCTAACCTGCCTCAGCCTGCAATGGCTGAGTAAAAATATTATCGCCTTTCAGCCGAGTGCTGGCAGAAGACTTATTGGCGCACGAAAGGCCCGCCCAGCGTACAGACAGAACTCTTTCCGCTTGCGTCTACGCTGGACTTGGAACCTAGCATGTTCAGTTGTGCATAGTTGCTGTTTCTGTCGGTCACACCCGCCCAGCCCTCATATATAGTAGGCGTTGACGAGCTGTTATCCACCATCCCCATGAATGTGATGCTGGTCTGGGAGCCTGAGCTGTTGACGAAATGGTAATGGCCCGTCACAGCGGCATTCAGAGCCGAGCCGTTGAATGGTATGCTGAGTGTGCCTGAAAGTTGACCGTTGCTATCATTGGCTTCTTTGATTTGAAGTGTTTCACCTGTAGACGGATTGACGTATGTTCCCACTAAACTCATGTTGTTCTCCTATTCTTATAGATATTACTGGGAAAGTTGGCTTTCCAGATAAAGGCTCTAAAAGCCCTTACAACTGATCCAGCGCAAATCGGAAGAAAAATCCCTCACGATGCGGTAAATTAAATTCATTTCTCAGAGTGCAAAATGTCAGCGCCTATGATTGAGGGAAAACCGACACGGTTTACGCTAGAGTAAAGGGAGAGACAATTAAAGAGAGACTGAGACCATTAAGGAGGAATTACCATGCAGAAAGTATCTATGGATATACTGCTTGACGGCAATCTGGATCAGGACCCCCCTTCACAGTTCAGCGCGGCGGCTACATGTCGCCCCTTCCAGATAATTGTGCCGCCCAAATCGGAGATAACCTGGGATGTGAGGTTAACATCGCTCGACTACCCCTTACCCCTCTGGCTCACGGATTACACAATCTATATTATCAGCAGCCATGGCGAAGACCTGTTCCAGCCTCCGACAACTGACGATACGAAAAAATTGCTGGATGAGTATGAGATAAAATGGACTTGCCAGCGTACAGTCAACTCGGCGCTCAAACCCGGCGAATACGTCTATTATATTTCTATAGGACCTTCTTTTTTAGATCATGAAGGTTCGGTAAAGAATCATCTTTATAAGATCGATCCTCTCCTGGTAATTTCCGGCTAAAGCATACGGGGCAAGATGCCTGTAAGCTGATGGGGTGAATCCGCTCTATCAGTTTACAGGTCAAGAAGCGATTTAATTTCCTCGTCTTGCCATAGTGATTTCAGATTGGGGTCATGCATTGCTTCGGTCTTGCTGTAGCCTTGCGCCAGCGCCGCGCGCAAGCTTTCTATTGCCTGATCGGTTTCTCCGGCAAGAGTGTAAACCACGGCCTGCTGGAAGATGAGCAGAGGATTTAACGGCTCAAGCGAAAGCGCAGTGGCAATGCGCTGGCGGGCTTCATCATGGCGACCGAGCTTTGCAAGGTACAATGCCATGCGCGCATACAGCGCCCCATCGTCTTTTCTGATCTTAAGGTGATTGGCGAGCAGGCAGCGGGCACGCTCAAATTGTTGAAGGGCCTCTTCCTGTTTCCCTAATTGGATATAAGCTTCTCCCAGATTGAAGTGAAACATATCATGGCCCGGGAACAAAATGATGGCCCTCTGGTATTCTTCGGCAGCTTCTTCATACCGGTTCAGATAGAAGTATCCCGTGCCGAGATTTGAATATGCTTCTTCGCTCGGATGAATCTCAATCGCGCGCTTGTGCATGGCTATAGCGTCTTCGTACAGGCCGAGAAAACAATAAATCACTCCGAGGTTGTTATAACCATTATAAGTATCCGGCTGCACCGCGATCACACGCCGGAATTGTTCAGCGGCTTTTTCGTAAGCCCCGAACGAGTAATAGCATTTACCGAGATCATTGTAGTAATACCAGCATCCGGGGCGGGCCGCTATAGCCCTTTCAAGATAGCTGACGGCGTTCTCAAGATCGCCCTTTTTTTGATAGCACCAGCCGATCCCGCGCAGCGCCCCGTCTGAGGCCGGTTGTATCTCGATTGCCCGCTCGAAGGATTCGATAGCCTGTTCAAGCCGCCCCGTATTGTAATAAATGTTCGCCAGCGAAATGTGAACCTCTGGCTGGTACGGGTCGAGAATCAACGCGCGATCACAAACCGCGATGGCCTGCTTAACCCACGACTCTTCCATGGTCAGGAGATATTTATGCCAGCAGGCGTTGCTCAATGCGCTAAACGGCAAGGCGAATTTCGGATAACGTTTTATTGCTTCTTCCAGCAGCCTTATAGCCTCATCCACGTTTTCTCTCAGGTCGTAACGATCAAGCAGGGAGCGCGCTTTGGAGTAGAGTTCAAGCACTTCGATGTCATCAGCCGAGTTGGGAGCAATCCGTCGCTGATCGCTGGGCGAAATATCAACCTTGAGCGTCAGGGCGATCTCTTCGCACAATTCCTGCTGAATCTTAAACAAGTCTGACGGTTCGCCGAAGTACTGACGCCCCCATATTACGTGGCCGGTCGCCACATCGCTCAACCTGACCATGATTGCGTATCCATCAATGAGCGACATCATCTCGCCTTCGAGCAATAAAGTTGCTCCAAGCTCGCGCGCCAACTGTCCGGCGTCGCTGTTTGTCAGCAATGATTGTCGTTCAACGGCGGCTTTCGAGATGACTGATAGACCTCTGATCTTTGCCAGGTTAGTAGAGATCATATAGCTCAAACCCAGGCCGAGCGATTGCTCGCCGCCAGAGCCGATGGCTTCGACGGGCAAAACAAGGATGATCGGAATGGCTGGCGCTATTGGCTTGTAACTGAATTCGGGCGCGGCTGTGCCTGCGACGGTCTCTGCCGCTTGATGCCGACTTTGTAGCTTCAGTTCCTGCAATTCTTTGTTGATTTCAAGAAACGAAGAGAACCTCGCCTCTCGATCTTTTTCAAGGCAGCGCATTACTATGTCGCGAACCTGTGGCGGCAATCCTTTGCCGGACGGGTCGAAATCCGCCGGAGCTTCTTTGAGAATCAATCGGGCGATTTCCATTATCCAGTTTCCGGGGAACGGGACTCTGCCTGTAATCATCTCGTAGAGCAGAACGCCGAAAGAAAAGATGTCTGTGCGCTCATCAAGGCGTTCGCCCCGTATCTGCTCCGGCGACATATAATATATCGTTCCAGCCACCGGGCCTGTGCTTGCTGGCGCATTCGGATCAAGGGTGTCGTTCTGTTGCAAGACCGGCGTATGAAACGGTCTGGCTATACCGAAATCAAGCAGCTTCACCTGCCCGCGCGTGTTTACCATAATGTTCGCAGGTTTTACATCACGATGAATAATCCGCCTTGAATGGACTTCGGCCAGAGCCTCGCACACCTGCAGCGCGATTGACAGAATTTGCCCGGAATCGAGCGAGCGTGTGTTGATTAATTCACAGAGGCTTTGCGCCTCTATGTACTCCATGACGATGTAGGTAATATCAGATGTTTCGCCTATCTCATGGATAGTAACGATGTTCGGGTGATTAATGGCGGACCCGGCACGGGCTTCGAGTAAGTATTCGGACTCAGCATTCCAATTATTATTGGCTGGCTTTGAAAAAACTTTTATTGCGACCGTCCGCTCCAGCCTTATATCCTGAGCCTTATAAACTATTCCCATACCGCCTTTGCCTATAAGCTCTATAACACGGTAATTGTCGATCACTTGACCGGAGGATAGAGACAAACTGCTTTCCTCGACCAGATCGGCAAGTAGATGATTAAAGGGGCGGTCTATAGGGCCTGTGCGCTCATATGCGGCAATCAGTTCTTCGACTTCCAGCCGGATAGTAGGGTCCGAAGCGCATGCTTCGGACAAGAACTCTTCCCTTGCGCTGCCTTTCTTCGTCAAGGCAGTATGAAAAAGGTCCTCGACCTGTTGCCAGCGTTTGGACGTTGTCATAAGCTGCGAATATTTTGGTCGGGCGAAATCCTTCTACTACATATAAGGCTAGGCGCTCATGAATCGGTGCAGCCATGCTTTGGCAAAAGCATAGCCACGTTCCACGGTCGCGTGGGATACTTTCAAATAATCAGCGGTTTCCTGTATGTTAAGCCCTCCGAAGAATCTACATTCAAAAATCTGGCTGTACAATAATTTTTTCGCGGCGAGTTGGTTGAGAGCCTCATCAAGAATGATGACGTCCAAAGGCTGTTCGTTATTGACAGGATCAATAAGGCTGATGCTGACCTTTTTCAACTCGCCGCCCCTTTTGTTGGCCATGCGCTGTCGGGCATGATCGATAAGAATATGCCGCATTACTTTGGCAGCGATGGCGTAGAAATGCGAGCGACTCGGCCAGTCAGCGTTTTCTTGATTGATTATTCGCAGGTAAGCTTCATGAATGAGCACCGTCGGTTGCAGTATGACATCGTTGTGCTCCTTACGCATAAAGCCACGGGCCAGTATCCGAAGCTCTTTATATATTGCAGAAAAAAGCTCATCAGCGATGGCCTTATCCCCATCGCTCCATCTCTGGAGTAGTTGGGTTATATTGTTTGTCATATGAAGACCTTGCCCTTTGAATGTTTTCAGTCAGGATATAGGAGCCCGAAAATTATCACGAAAGATAGCGCCTGACTATTTTATGATTGTGCAGTGAATCGCCATATTAACATATGTAACCTACGTTATTAAGGCTCTGATGAAGGCAGGGCTGTTGCAAAGTAAACGTAGGGGCAGGGCTTGTCCCTGCCCGAATCGCCGACAGGCGATGAGTCATGGGCTATCGCCCATTCGGGCAGGGACAAGCCCTGCCCCTACCATGCCTGTCAACCGACTTTGTTACTGCCGTGCTGATGAAGGGCAGAAGCAGGCAGGGACACACTACGACTCAATAAAGTAATCTCAAAGGCCGACTGCGGCAGGCTGTTGAGCGACGTGATGGAGCCAGTCGCCGTAGCGCGAGTCTCGGCCAAAGACGGCGGCGAAAAAAGCCTGTTGAAGCTTTTCGGTCACAGGGCCGCGCGCGTCGACGCCTATCTGCTTCCCGTTAAGCTCGCGTATAGGAGTGATTTCGGCGGCTGTGCCTGTGAAGAAGGCTTCGTCCGCCCTGTACAAATCGCCCAGTCGTATCATTCCGATATTCACACGGTATCCGAGATCGCGCGCCAGCTTTATCACAGCATCGCGCGTGATGCCCATCAGAATCGAAGATCGCTCGTCGTTGGTCAGCAAATTGCCATCATTCACTATGAATAGATTTTCGCCTGACCCTTCGGCGACGTTGCCGTGCTCGTCGAGCAGCAGCGCTTCGTCATAACCGGCGGCCATCGCCTCGCGCACTGCAAGCATCGAGTTGACATATGTGCCGCAAGCTTTTGCCGTCGTCGGCATCATTCGCGAATGAAACTTTGTAATCGAAGAGACTCTTACGCGCACGCCTTTCTCTAAGCTTTCATCGCCGAGATAGGCGGCCCAGGGCCACGCAAGTATCGCGACCTCGACAGGACAATTGCGCGGATGTACATTCAGTCCGGCGCTGCCGTAGTAACAGATTGGCCGCACGTAACAACTTGCGAATCCGTTGAGCGCGATTGTTTCGCAAACGGCTTCTTCCATCTCTTCGAGCGTATAAGGAATCTCGATGCCGTACATTTCAGCCGAATCCAGAAATCTGTTAAGGTGCGCTTTCATGCGAAACACAGCCGGGCCGTCTGCGGTTTCATAACATCGCATCCCTTCAAACACGCCCGTGCCGTAATGCAAAGCGTGTGAAGAGACATGCAGCGTCGCATTATGCCAGTCAACTATACGACCATTCATCCATATCCATTTTGTTTGATCAAATGACACGATTCACCTCCAAAGAGTCTGCCGAGTCTATAAACTCACAGGACTCGCCAGACTGCGATAGACTCGCCCGGTTCTTTTGAGTTTCTTTATGCAGTTTATAGTTGATTGCATCGGCGAGCGCCTGCCAGCTTGCTTCTAAAACGTCATCTGACAATCCAACGGTGCTCCACGCCTCCCGGCTATCGCGTGTGCGAATCAGCACGCGCACTTTTGCCGCAGTCGCTTTGTCCGCATCGAGCACGCGCACTTTGTAGTCGGTCAGATGAACTTCATTCAAGCACTGAAAGCTGTCGCTCAACGCGCGGCGCAGCGCACAATCGAGCGCGTGAACGGGGCCGCGCCCTTCCAAAGTCGCTTCTTTGATTTCGCCGTCGAGGCTCACCCTGACATTGGCTTTCGATGTAAGGCCATCGCTTGAACTTCGGCGGGTCGCAACTTCATAACTCACCAGTTCAAAAAACGGCGTATAGCTGCCGACCGCTTCTTCCAGCAGCAAACAAAACGACGCTTCTGCTGCCTCGAATTGAAAGCCTTGATGTTCAAGCTCCTTGATGCGGCTGACTACGGGCTGGAGGCTCGCTTTGCTCGCGCTCAAATCAATGCCCATCTCCGCAGCTTTATAGAGCACGTTGCTTTTGCCTGAAAGGTCGGACACCAACACGCGACGGCTGTTGCCGATCAATTCCGGGTCAAGGTGTTCGTAAGTCGCCGGATCGCGCATCACTGCGCTGACGTGAACTCCGCCCTTATGAGCGAACGCGCTGCGACCGACAAAAGGCAGGTCGTTGCGGTGCGGCAGGTTTGCAAGCTCTGCGACGTATCGCGACATTTGCGTGAGCGTTTGAAGTCGCTGGCGGCCTATCGTTTCATAACCGAGTTTCAATTCGAGCGTAGCCATCACCGAACAGAGATTCGCGTTGCCGCATCGCTCGCCGTATCCGTTGATGGTTCCCTGCACCTGTCGCGCGCCCGATTCGACTGCCGCAAGCGCATTCGCCGCTGCGAGGTCGGAATCATTGTGCGTGTGAATGCCGAATTCGGTTGTGATTGATCTTTTCACCTCAGCGATTACCTGAGTCAGGCGGCTCGTCACCGTGCCGCCATTCGTGTCGCACAGCACAATCCAATCAGCGCCGCCGCGCTCTGCCGCCATCAGCGTTTCAATCGCATAATCGGGATTTTTTGCGTACCCGTCGAAGAAATGCTCTGCGTCGTAGATGACTTCGCGCCCTTTCGATTTCAGATAAGCGACGGAAGCCGCGATCAATTCGAGATTCTCTTCGAGCGTTATGCCGAGCGCTTTCGTGACGTGCAGGTCCCAGGTCTTGCCGAATATCGTAACGACAGGCGTTTCGGCTTCGATTAATGCTTTGAGGTTCGGGTCATCTTCTGCGCGATTGCGCGGGTGACACGTGCTGCCGAATGCGGCGAGCCGCGCGTGGCGGAGATCGAGTGATCGCGCTCGCTCAAAGAACTCTTCGTCTTTGACGTTCGAGCCGGGCCACCCGCCTTCGATGTAATCGACTCCAAGCTCGTCGAGCTTGCGCGCGATCATCAACTTGTCTTCAACTGAAAACGCGACGCCTTCGCCCTGCGTTCCGTCTCTCAAAGTCGTATCGTATATCTTCACTTTCATAATCAACTGTTGCCTTTCAAATCTGAAGCCATCAATGAGACGCGGAGATGCGTCGTGGAGGAGCAATGATAATCGGCTCGCTCGAATCTGTTGCTGTGGTCTCTATTTCAGAATCAGTCCGCGCCGCCTGCGCTCCCTGAGTGATCACCTGCCAGAAGCGCGGTTTGAATTTCGCCCAGTTCCAAAGCACTTCGCGCGCTCGCTTGCTGCCCGTCAATTCAGAGTGCTGCGCGATCAACCGCCGCAGCGTTTGCTCGTCCTGATCGTTAGTAACGCGCTCAAGTCTCACAAGCTCGTGATTGCAGTTGCGCTCGAAGTCTCTATTAACATCGAGCACGTAAGCGACTCCGCCCGTCATGCCTGCCGCAAAGTTACGGCCCGCTTCGCCAAGCACTACGACAGCGCCCGCCGTCATGTACTCGCAGCCGTGGTCGCCAACGCCTTCGACTACGGCAAGGCCGCCGCTGTTGCGAACGCAGAATCGCTCGCCCGCGCGGCCAGCCACAAACATCGCGCCGCCTGTCGCTCCATACATCACAGTGTTTCCTGCAATCACATTGTCCGCCCAATCAAAGCGCGACTGGTTCGGCGGGCGAATGATGATCTCGCCGCCGCTCATTCCTTTGCCGACGTAATCATTGGCTTCGCCGATCAGCGTGAGCCGCATCCCTGAAATGTTGAACGCGCCAAAGCTCTGCCCCGCTGTGCCTGTGAATATCGCATCAACGCTGCCGTCTTTCAGCCCCGCGTTTCCAGCCTTGCGCGCAATCTCGCCTGCGACCTTTGCCCCGACGGCGCGATGAACGTTTTTGATTTTGTAAACCACAGCGACCTGCTCTGCGATTGCGATTGCCGTTTGCGCATCGCGCAAGAAGAGATCGCCGAGCGACGGTTCAGGCGCATGATTTCGCATCTCGGTTGAGCGCCGAGGCCGCGTGCCGGTTGCATCCGCCTGCGCGATGATGGGCGCGATATTGAGCTTTGCATTTCGCGGCAACTGCGCGTCCATCTTTTCAACCAGCAGGTCGCTGCGACCGATGATCTCTTCAAGCGAATGAAATCCAAGCGAAGCGAGCATCGCGCGAACTTCTTCGGCGAGCGACAGGAAAAATCCCGCGACCATTTCGGGCTTGCCCGCGAATCGTTCGCGCAGGTGTTTCAGTTGCGTCGCGATGCCAACCGGGCAGGTGTTCAGATGACACTGCCGCGCCATCACACAACCGAGCGCCACGACCGTCGCAGTTCCGAACCCGAATTCTTCAGCGCCGAGCATTGCAGCGATAACGACATCGCGCGCAGTCTTCAACCCGCCGTCAACGCGCAATCGGACGCGACCTCTGAGGTTGTTCAGAACAAGCGTCTGCTGCGTTTCCGCAAGACCAAGTTCCCACGGCGTGCCTACATGTTTGATCGAACCGAGCGGCGATGCGCCCGTGCCTCCGTCGTGGCCCGCGATGTGAATCACATCCGCGTAAGCTTTTGCGACTCCGGCGGCGACCGTTCCAACTCCGGCTTCGGAAACCAGTTTGACCGCGATGCGAGCGCGAGGATTGACCTGCTTCAAGTCATAAATAAGTTCGGCCAAGTCTTCTATCGAATAGATGTCGTGATGCGGCGGCGGCGAGATCAACGTCACGCCCGGAACCGAATGCCGAATCATCGCAATCTCAGCCGTGACTTTGTGGCCGGGCAGTTGTCCGCCTTCGCCGGGTTTTGCGCCCTGCGCGATTTTTATCTCCAACTCGTCAGCCGACATCAGGTACTCGGGCGTGACGCCGAACCGCGCAGAAGCGATTTGCTTGATTCGGCTGTTTGCCGAATCAGGCTTTGCAAGCTGGTGAAATCGCGCAGGGTCTTCGCCGCCTTCGCCGCTGTTGCTTCGCGCGCCGATGCGGTTCATCGCTATACTGATTGTTTCGTGCGCCTCGCGCGAAAGCGCGCCGTGCGACATCGCCGAAGCGGAGAAACGGCGAACGATTGCGGATGCTTGTTCGACTTCATCAATCGCAACTGGAGCGCCTGCGCGAAATTCCAACAAGTCGCGCAGAGCCATCACAGAACGCACGCCTACTTGATCTTGAAAGACGTGAAACTCTGCGATGTTTCCGGTCTTTGCGAATTTGTGCAGCGCGCGAAAGACCGCAGGGTTGTATGCATGATATTCGCCATGTGCGCGATAGCGATAGTAGCCCGCATCTTCAAGTTGAGCGGGCTCGTTTGCGCCATAAGCCGATTCGTGAAAGCCAAGCATGTCGCGCGCGATTTCTCTGAGGCCCGCGCCGCTCGTGCGCGACGGCGTGCCCGTGAAATATTTCTCGATCAATCGTTCATCAAGTCCGAGAGCCTCGAAGACCTGCGCGCCGCAATAGCTCGCAACCGTAGCGATGCCCATCTTTGCCATGATCTTGAGCAATCCGCTCTCGACTGCCGCTTTGTAATTTCGGAGCGCGCCCGGCACGCTCATGCCTCGTTTGTGAATCTCGTTTGCGACGATCTCGAACGCCAGATATGGATTCACAGCGTTCGCGCCGTAACCTATCAGGCAAGCGAAATGATGGTCTTCGCGCGCTTCGCCAGTCTCGACAACGATGCTCGATTTCATTCGCGAGCCAGCGCGCATCAAGCGATGATGCACGGCGGCAACTGCCAACAGCATCGGCATTGGCGCTTGAAAACAGCTTGCGCCACGGTCGCTCAAAATCAGAATCGAGCTTCCGTCTTCGACTGCTATGACTGCCTGTTCGCACAACGCATCCAAAACTTTTTCCAGACACCGCTCGCCTCCGCGCCTGCCGTAGAGCGTTGCTATCGTCGTTGAACGAAAGCCGCGTTTGCCACTGTCTCTGAGCCACTCGATGTCCGAATCCGTGAGCACAGGGCTGCGGAGCTTGATCAATCTCGCGCGCGATTGTTCGTCTTCGAGGAGGCTTCCGCGCGGGCCGATCAGCGTTTCGAGCGACATCACCAGTCGCTCGCGAATCGGGTCAATCGCGGGGTTAGTGACCTGTGCGAATCGTTGTTTGAAGTAGGTGTAAAGCACGCGCGGTTTGCTCGAAAGAACCGCGAGCGGAGTGTCATCGCCCATCGAGCCTACAGGTTCGCGGCTCTCTTCAAACATCGGCTCGATTATTCGCTGCACGTCTTCGAGCGTGTACCCGAAGCTCTTCATTCGAGCGGCGAGTTCCGCATCATCCGAAGAAAACGAATAGCCCGTATCGAGCGTCGTCGGGCAAGCGATCATCGAGTTGCGAACCCATTCACTGTAAGGCTTGCGAGCAGCGCGTTCGAGTTTGATCTCGCGATCTTTGAGCACAAGGCCGCGCTCTGTATCCACTGCGAGCATGCGCCCCGGCCCGAGCCTGCCTTTTTCGATTATCGTTTCAGGATCGAGTTCGACCACTCCGGCCTCGCTCGACATGATGACCAGCCCGTCGTTTGTGACGACGTAGCGCGCGGGTCGAAGCCCGTTGCGGTCGAGCGCAGCGCCTACGAAACGGCCATCGCTGAACGCGAGAGCTGCGGGGCCGTCCCACGCTTCCATCAAACACGCAGCGTATTCGTAAAAGCCGCGCAAGCTGGCATCCATATGCGGAGCGTTCTCGTGCGCTTCGGGCACAAGCATCATCATCGCGTGCAACGGGTCGCGCCCGCTCATCGTCAACAGTTCGAGCGCGTTATCAAGGCTGGCCGAATCCGAACCGTCTTCCCAAATTACAGGCTTCAATCGCTCGATGCGATGGCCCCAGATTCCCGAGCGAAGCTCAGGCTCGCGCGCTCGCATCCAGTTGCGATTGCCCGCCAGCGTGTTTATCTCGCCGTTGTGCGCAAGCATGCGAAAAGGTTGAGCCAGTGACCAGTTCGGAAAGGTGTTGGTCGAGTAACGTTGATGAACGATGGCAAGCTGGGTTTCAAAATCCGCGTCCCGTAGATCGCGATAGAAAGACGCCAGTTGCGTTGCGACAAACAACCCTTTGTAAACAATTGTGCGGCTCGAAAGCGAAGGCACGTAGAAGCCTTTGATGTGAGACGCGCGCTTTTCAATCTCTTTGCGAGCCAGAAACAATGCGCGCTCGAATTCAAAAGCTTCACTGTAGCCTTTGCCTATCAGAACTTGTTCGATGAGCGGCGCTGTTTCGGCGGCCTTTGCGCCGAGCGCGCTGTCATCCAGAGGCACGCTCCGCCAGCCGAAACAGCGCAGGCCGCAGCGCGCGAGAGCGCTCTCGACTATCTCGTGGCAAACGGCTATGGCAGACTTGTCGCCGCGAGGAAGAAAAATCATCCCTGCGGCAACGTCTTCTGAAAGCGTGCGAGCGTGACCAAGTTTTTCGATCTCCCTCAAGATCAGCTTGCGCGGAAGCTGCGCAAGTATCCCTGCGCCATCTCCCGTCTTGCCGTCCGCGTCAACTGCTCCGCGATGCGACAGATTGCCGAGCGCGCAAATCGCAGTCTCAACAATCG